>LBIU01000374.1 GCA_000987445.1 Candidatus Accumulibacter adiacens
TCGTTCTCCAGCGCGAAGTCGGCGATCTTGATCGGTTTCGCGTTCGAGAGACTATGCACGCCCATGATGCCGCCGCCCGGTGCGCCGACCAGGCCCCACTCGTTCTTGCCGGTGATCGGATCCGGATAGAGCTGCCGCAAATGGCGGCGGACGCCCGGGTAGCGTGGGTCCCTGAGCAGGTCGGCGAGCGTCCCCGGATAACGGCGGTCGCCTGCCGGGCTGCTGTTCAGGTAGCTGGCAATCGCCTGCCGATACGCTGCCCCCACTTCGAGCAGCCGCTGTTCGGCCTCCCGCCGCTGCACAATGCTGCCGAGGGTCAGCGTAGCGCTCGCCGCCAGAGCCAGGATGGCGACCAGGATCAGCAACCCGAGATAGGTGAAGCCGGCCTCGCGGCGAGCGACACCCGCGTGGCACGGACGATCACGCGCCATGGCTACAAGTCGGCGAAGGGCTGGCCGTCGCGGGCGGCTCCGGCGGCGCCGCTCTTGAGGTCATAGATGCGGCCCTCGACACCCGCCGAATCGGGCGCAATCAGCTGCCAGGTACTCGAACTGCCGGTAATCGGATCATAGGGCAGCGCGCGCAGATATTTTTCGCTGACCAGCTCGTCGAGGCTTTCCGGATAGCGCCCCTTGTCGGCGTAGAACTTGTCGATCGTCTCGCGTACCAGATGCAGGTTTTCGCGCAACACCGCCTCCTTCGACACGTCGATGCTGTTGAAGTATCTCGGCACGGCCAAAGTGAGCAGCAGCGCGATGATCGAGAGCACGACCAGCAGCTCGATCAGCGTAAAACCCGGCCCGTGCAGGCGCGGCCTGGCGTGATTCACCATTGCCGGTAGGGCACGCCGTTCAGACCGACGCCGGTCGATTTCGAGTATACATCGTACACATCGTCGCCCTCGCTAGGGTTATCGGGTTCGCTGGCGTAAGCGCGTTTGGCCCAGGTGTCGGCTGGCGGCAGTCGGCCATCCGGATGCAGCGGATCGCGGGGAATCCGGCGCAGGAAGTAGATCTTTCGTTGCTTGGGGTCGCGCAGATCCACTTCTCCCTCGACCAAGCGCTGCAGATTCGCCGGGTAACCGCTGTCATTCACCGCTGTCCTGATGCGGCCTTCGTCACCGGCCTTCTTGTACTGATCGATGGCGCTGCGCAGTTCGCGCAGTGCCAGTCTCAGCTCCTGCTCCTTGCCGCGCTGGATGGCGGTCTGCGCGACCGGCACGACGATCCCGGAGAGGACGGCGACGACGGCCAGGGTGATCAGCAGCTCGATCAGCGAGAAACCCTCGCCCCCCCTCCTCCGCCCTTTCCATCGACTGCACTCACTCCACCGCGGGCCATGTCGATCCGACGCCCGGAAATCCTCACCCACTGTTCGGCCGATCCACTCATCACTGCTCACTGGACAACCGTCAAGGGGTGCGCCGGCGGCAGCTTGGCCTTGATCGCCGAGCCGCCCAGGCCAACGGGCGCGATGGTAATCAGCTCGATCCGCGAGTCGCCAGGCGCCACGGCACGGAAATTGATGGTCGCCACCACGTCCTGCGAGGTCGCGCCACCGGCACCCGAGCGGGTGCCGGTAAGCAGCACCTGTCCACCGGGATCGACGCGATAGGTGAAGCTGGTCTCGCCGCCATTCTGTCTGAGGAAGCCGCCCTCGCTGACGTCGGCGACCTGCACGACGCGCGGATCGAAGGCAACCGCCAGCGGCAGGCTGACCACCGGCTGATCTGCCTGCATGAACAGCTGCAGGGCAAAGCTGTCGCCGCTATTGAGTTGCGTCGGGCCTTGCCAGAGCAGTTGCGCCGCGCCGGCGGCGGAGGCCGCCGCCGGCGTACTCGGGGCATTCCGCGCCGTCAGGGGCGCGGCTGCCGATGCCGGCTGAGCGTCACCGGTCGCTTCGGCCGCCTGGGCCAGCGGACTCGCCGGTGCGGCGCTCGCGGGCCCGCCAACCCCGGCCGCCGAAGCGACCGGCGCTGGCCACGCCGCCAGTGGGGGAAGCACCCCCGCCGCGGCGGCGAAGGCCGCTCCCCGCGAAGCAGGCCGGCTGCGGAAATTGTTCTCGGTGCCGCCATCGAACTCGGCGAGATGGGCCTCCGGGCGCTGGATGTTGCGCAGTACCCGGGGCGTGATCGAGAGCACGATCTCGGTCTTGATGCCCTCGGCACGATGCCCGCCGAACAATCGACCGAGCACCGGAATATCGCCCAGGAAGGGCACCTTGTCGGCCGTGCGGCGGTCTTCGTCGCTGATCAGACCGGCAAGCAACTGATTCTCGCCGTCCTTGAGACGCAGGACGCTGGTCGCCGTGCGCGTGCCGATGCGATAGGCGACGGTTCCCGATTTGGTCTCCACCTGGTCGACGATGTTGCTGACCTCGAGAGTCACCTTGATGGCCACTTCGTTGTCCAGGTAGATCGTCGGTTCGATGTCCAGCTTGAGGCCGACATCGATGTAGGTGATCGACTCGGAGACGAAACCTGTCGAGGTCGCCGTCGAGGTGATGTTCGGCACACGCTCGCCGATCAGGATCTTGGCTTTCTCGCGGTTGCGGGCGCGAATCCGCGGGTTGGCCAGCAGGTTGACGTCGGAATCGATCTGGTTGGCACGGATGATGACCGGACCGACGGTGGCACCGATGGTCGAGGAGTTGAGATTGCGCAGATCGTTCAAGGTCAGCTGGCCACCGTCGGCCGACGGCAGCGGCGTCAGCGCCAGGGAGTTCGGCCAGTTGACCCCCAGCTCGCGAAGGCGTGAACGCTTGACCTCGAGGATTTCCACTTCGAGCATCACCTCGGGCTCCGGCACGTCCTGCAGGGCAACCAGTTTCTCGGCCACCCGAATCGCTTCCGGAGTGTCGCGAATCATCAGCAGATTCAGCTTCTCATCGACCACGACGTCGCGGCTCTTGAGAATCGTCTTCAGGGTGCTGGCGACGGTCTTGGCGTCGGAATTCGCCAGATAGAAAGTCCTCACCGTCAAGGCCTCGTAGTCGCGCTGTTTGAGCGGGGTGTTCGGGTAGATCAGGATCGAGTTGCCATCGAGGACCCGCTGCTCGAGCTGGTTGGTCAACAGCACCAGGTTGATCGCCGCCTCGATGGTGCTGTTGCGCAGGAAGATGGTGACCTTCTGATCGGCGCGCAGGTCCTTGTCGAAAACGAAGTTCAGCCCCGAGGTCCGCGAAATCACTTCGAAAACAGTCTTCAGCGGCGTGTCCCGGAACTCGATGGTGATCGGTTTTCGGTAGGCCACCGCCAGCACCGATTCCTTGGCGACGCGGGCAGTGCTCTCGTCGATAAGGCGCTTCAGTTCCAGCGCCCGCGGGTGCTCCGGGTTGGCGGCGAGGATCTTGCGCAGGCCGGCCAGCGCCGCTTCGCCGTCGGCCCGGCTCCAGGCGGCCAGCGCTTCGCTGTACAGGAGGTCGTGCCGACGCGCCGCAGCCACCAACTGCAGCCCGCTGAGCGCCCGCTCGTTGCCGGGTTGCAGCGCCAGGGCACGCCGAAAAGCGGCATTGGCGGCCTCGTAACTGGCCTCCGCCAAGGCGCGTTCGCCGGCCTCGAGGCTGGCCTTGACGTAGCGTTCCTGAGCCCGCGCGTAGGCGATGCGATACTCCGCTGAACCGGGCTCGAGCCTGATCGCCTCCTCTATCCGGGCCAGCCCGGCGTCGACCTGGTCAGCCGCCAACAGCGCCTGCCCTTCGGTAAACGCCGTCTGCGCAGCGCAACCCGCCAGGAGCAGGGCCGCGGCCACGCTCAGGCAGCAACGCCGCCAGCCTGCCGGTGCCCGCGGGCCCGACTTCTCCTTGCTCACTATGGCGATCCTCCGATTGATAGGGTCTGCGACTGCTGCAGCGGCAGGTAGATCAAGGTCACGGCGGAAGGGGTAATCGCCTGCACCCGGTAGTCTTTTTCCAACCTCGTGCCCCGGCGAACAATGAACACCTCTTCGCCGCGTGCGAGGTAAGCCTCCCAGCGCCCGGCTTCGAGTTTGTTGCCAAGGTACACGAAGGGGGGCGGCGGTGCCATTGGCGCGAGCGGTTCTGTGTACCGCTGGGGCAACGGCGGTGGCGGCGGCGTCCAGCTCAGAGAGGGAAACAGATCGCGGCTGGCGCGCCCCTCGCCGATGCCGGGAATCAATTGCGCGCGCGCAATCAGCGCTGCGATTTCGAGATTCTCGGCCGCCTCGCCGGCGCGCGGCGGTGACGGCGCCGGGCGGCTGTCGG
>LBIU01000040.1 GCA_000987445.1 Candidatus Accumulibacter adiacens
AGCGGGCCCAGACCGTCGTTCGGGCGGCTGGCGGGCGGCCGCCCGCCAGCGCTCAGGCGACTGAAAAACTCACCCGGTCAAAATCGGCGCCCGAGCCGACAAGGCGCTCCAGCCGCACCCGCCATACGCCGTCGAGGTAGATTTCCAGCAGCCGCCCGGAATAGAACCAGCCCTGCGGGATCACCAGGCTCTGCTCGGTAGCGAGGGCCGCAATCGCCGGCAGAATGAAGGCCCGGCTATAGAGCTCGGCCTGTCCGGACCCGCGCGCCAGCGGCCGGGCGGCTACTGCCTGCGGTCTTCCGGGTAACGCAGAAATGCCGGCCATCAGCCCACCGCCTTGCTCCTGCATCAACCAGACGACCTGTGCCAGCAGATGCACCTCGCCGTCCTGCGGGCAGATGGACAGCAACTGTTCCGGTGCCAAGCGGCGTCCGCCGGTCGAGCGCACCAAACGGAAACCATTCGCGCTCTGGTCAAGCACCTCCCAATCGTCGACCGCGAAGCCCAGCTGGCTCTGGCGGACTTCAAGCCGTTGCGTCGGGTCCTGCCCGTGGCGAAACGTAAACAGGCTTTCGAACTCCTGGCGGGAATAGAGGCGGGCGCTTTCCGGTTGGCGGAACTCCGTCCCCGAAATGAAGTAGTGGATGCCTGCGAAGCCGGCACAGACCTTGGCGCTACCGGTGCTCAGGTGGCGGCGGAACTTGCGCGCCGCGCGCAAGAAGGACCACGGCTTGGCCAGACGTCTGAGCAGCTTCTGGCACTGGCTGGCGGTACAGTCTTCACCGAGACCGAGCTGCGACGGGGCAATCTTCTGATGCAACTGCTTCATCGTCTGGTTGATCTGCAGCGCCAGACGGGCGCTGTCGATACGACGGATGTTCTCCGTCTGCAGGCACTGACTGGCAGGCCGCAGACCGGCGTCCTTCATCAAATCGACCACCGTGGGTGGAAGGGCCTCGCCGGGCAGCACCGGATGCACGCTGAGCAGTGGTGCCCAGTTGCTTGCCCAGCGCCGGACCACACCGAGTTGCTCGACACTCAGGCTGTACGGGCCGGCGAGCTCGGTCAGCAGCTGGCTGGTGAACGCCGCCGTGCAATGAGTACTGCGGCCAAGCGGGTCAAGGGAGTCCGGCACCGCCAGCGTCGCCACCCCCCATTCCTCGGCACTGGCGTAGAAGCCATGCAGGTTCAGCCACATCCCACGCGGCAGCTGCCGACGCGCGCGATGATGTTCCGCGATCGCCATCCCGGTGTAGTGAATGCAGCGGTGCAAGATCAGAGCCAGACGGTCGGCCTCGCTGCCACCGTCGTCCGCCGCGTGCAGCTGCGCGCAATGCGCGTAGGCGCGCGAGGCCTTGAGCCAGGTGGCGACCACCTGCTGAAAGGCGACTTCCTCAAGCTCGCCGAGCGGCAAGGGCTTGCTGGTGTACTCGCGGGCCAGCTGTTCTTCAATGAAACACAGAGAGATACGGGTCTGCTCGAGGAGTTGCAGGTAAATATCGCTCGGCGGTGGCGCCTTCAGCAAGCTATCCAGGAAGTGGTTGATCTCCAACTGAGCCTGATGTGAGTTAGCCAGGGGAAGGCGCGAAAGAATTCTGAAACCCGTCTGCAAGTCCGGAATCTTCATGGTGGCTGGGGATGGGGCGGTGGTAAGAACGGCGCTCATGACATGGCCTCCTAGTTGACCGCTGCTGCGGTCTGGGTGCTTCGTAGGGCGGCGATAATCTGGTCACCCAGTTGCCGGCCATCGACCGGCTGGCGTCGCGCAGCACTTGCTCGCTTTGCCGCCGCCCAGATCGGCTGCGGGAAGTGCCTGTCGTCCCGCCAACGCGGAATCAGGTGCCAATGGACATGCGGCGTCATATTGCCGAGGCTCGCGAGATTGATCTTGTCGGGCTGGTAGAGGCTGCGCACTGCGCTCTCGACGGCAAACACCACCGTCATCAGCTGCATTCTTTCCTTGTGTGGCAGATCGGTCATCTCGCGGAGATGGCGGTGCAGGATCACCCGGCAGAATCCCGGATAGTCCGCGTCGGCGACCATCACCACGCGACAGATGGCGTTCTCCCAGATCACTTCTCCACCGGGTGAGTCGCATAGCTCGCAATTCTCAAGACCGCCTTTACTCACTTCCTGACTCCTTGTTGACTGGTTGGCGTCATTTCGCCCTGTTGACCGAGACGATAGGCCCATGCGCCAGAAAGCGAGAGGAAATAGTTCACGGACGGAGAGACAAAATCCCGGCAAACGCGGAGCCGTTGCGGGAGGAGCGACGGACGGCTGCGAAAAAACGTTCGCAATGGCTGCCGAGCCGTTCCGCGGGGGCGCGAAGCGGGCCAGAAAATCGCCGTCGGGAGGGTGGCGGGAAGGGATGCACGGCCGGGTGAGCGCGTCGGCAGAGTCGGGCGCGATGCCGGGCAGCGATCGGCAGCGATCGGCAGCGATCCGCGCTAGCGTTGCTAGCGCTGGCTTCGTGCCGAGCCGAGGATCGGGTGGCGCTCGGTTACAGGCGTTCGACGCGCACCTTGGTGACGGTGCGCGCATCTGCTTCGATCACCGTGTAACGGAAGCCGCGCTCTTCGACGCTATCGCCGACCACGGGAATATGGCGCAGGCGGTTGATCAGGAAGCCGGCGAGGGTATGCGCCTCACCGACCGGCAGATTCAGCCGCAAGGAGTCGTTGAGTTCGGAGATCGGTGCTCGCCCGCCGACCAGATGCCGGTCGTCGTTCTCCGATTCGATCACCACCCGCGGCGGCTTGAGGTTGTCGAAATCGTAGCCCGAGTCGACCGTTCCGACGACTTCTTCAAAAATGTCCTCCATGGTCAGGATGCCGATCGCCGAGCCGAACTCATCGACGACGATGGCCATGTGGTCGTTACGTCCCCGCAACAAGGGCAGGACCTGATCGATGGTTTGCTTGGGAGAGAGGTAAAGCGCCGGGCGAATGAAGTCGCCCGCAGGCCGTTTTTCGATGTCCGGCAGCAACAGATCCCAGGTACTCAGCGTCATCACGCCGGTGACGTTGGTGATGTTGCCGCGAAAGACGGGCAGGCGATTGAAGCCGTGCTCCCAGACCCGACGGACCGCCTCCTCCATGCCGCGCCGCTCGCTGAAGCCGATGACTTCGGCCAGTGGCGTCATCACTTCCCCCACCGTCGTGTCCGCGAAGCGGAAGATGCGCCGGATGCGCTGCTTGTTGGTTGCTCCGCCACCGTCGGCGGGGGTTTCGGAGAGGTCGAGCAAGACGCGCAGCTCATCCTTGGTGATAAAGCCGCTCTGCCCTGACGACGCGCCCCCGAAGAGGCGCGCGGCGACGCGGGCGACGCGGCTGAAGACGAAGATGACGGGATAGAACAGGTAGGAGAAAAAACGCAGTCCGTAGATGATCTTGGTGACGATCCAGTCGGATTTCTGCTGGAAGATGCTTTTCGGAACGATCTCGCCAAAAATCAGCAGGAAGGGCGTGAACACCAGCACCGAAACCAGGTCACCGGACTCGCCCAGGAGGTCGATGAACATCAGTGTGCCCATGGTGGTGATGGTCACCGTCGCGATATTGGTCCCGACCAGCGTCGTCCCGAGCATCACGTCCGGCGTGCGAAACAGCTCCAGCACCAGCTTCGCTCCCGGGTCACCGAGGCGCGCCTGATGGCGAAGGTGGATCTTGTCGGCATTGACCATGGCCAGCTCGGAACCCGAGAAAAACCCCTTCAGCAATAGAAAAAACAGGATGATCAGCAGTTGAAAGACCACATCCATCGAAACCCCGTCCATGCTTACTCTCCTCGCCTAGCCTTTCGCGGCCGTGGATTGATCTACCAGCTTGTCCTCTTCCGCCGGCTGCTCGTCAGCGGCGTCAGGATTCTCGTCTCTGGCTTCTCGCAACAGCTCGTCCTCATATTCGTCGAGCGATTCCTGTTCCTGATCGGCCGGCGACTCGTCGGACGTCGATTCGGCGAGGCTTTCCATGTCCAGCGGTTCTGCCGGAGCCGAGCTGCCATCTTCCTCCTGCGTACGCCCGAAAGAGACGCGCACTTTTGTGATGCGCATGCCGCTCACTTCCTTCACCGTGAGCTCGTAGTCGGCGCTGAAGACCTTCTCGCCAACCCGCGGCAGGCGGCCAAAAAGGACCAGTGCCACGCCACCGATGGTGTTCATCAGCGGGTCGTCGATGTCGAAATTGGTGAGCGTACGGAAATCGGCGAGGCGCATGTAGCCCGGGACGGTAAAGCTGTTGTTGTGTTCCTGCTGGTAGTGTTCCTGCCCTCTCATCTTCCCGGAAATCTCACCGAAAATGAAAGTCATCACGTCCTTGATGGTGACGATACCCAGCACCTCCCCGTACTCGCCGATGACCACCGCGGCGCGGGTGTTGAAGCGTTGAAAGTACTCCAGCATTTCGTCGACTTTCTTGGTCGGCGGAACGAAATGTGCGGGCTTCAGGATTTCCGGCAGTTCGATCTTCGCGATATCGCCATCGATCCGCACCCGGCGCAGCAGATCTTCGGCGTGCAGGAAGCCGATAACGTTGTCCCAGTGGCCCCGATAGACCGGAACGCGCGGATGCCGATAGCCTCGGAAACGCTCGATCAATTCCTCGATCGGCAGATCGGCGTCCAGAAAGCGGATGCGCGGCCCTGGCGTCATGATCCGCGCCACTTCGGTTTCCGCGGCCTCGAGCACCTTGTCAATGAGCACCCGCTCCGAGGCTTCGATGACCCCGGTTTCCTCGCTGTCGGCCATCAGCGTACGCAGTTCGTCAGGCTTGAGGATGTTCTCGCGGTCGACGTGTTCGCCAACGACAAAAGTGGTGACGCGGTCAGCAACCAGCCGCACCACGTCGCGCAAGGGGGTGACAATGAAGATCCACTTGGGCAGAAAACGTGCCGACAACTTGCTGGAGAACTTGACCGGCGCGTTGACGGCGATGGTTTTCGGCGTCACCTCGCCGAAGAGCAACAGCAGCGGCACCATGACGACGATATTGATCCAGCCGGCATCCTTTTCGCCGAACATGGTGACCAGAATCATGGTCATGTTGGCGGCCGCCGCGATGTTGACCAGCTCATTGCCGCAGAGTAGCGAGACGATCAGTCGGCGCGGTTCGTCGAGCATCGCGTGAATGCTTTCGGAATGCGGGCTGCGGGAATTGCGCAGCTTCTGCAGGTCGATGCGACTGAGCGAAAAAAGTGCCGTTTCCGATCCGGAGAAGAAGGCCGATAAACAGAAGAGGATGCACTGAATCAGAATCCGAATGGTCAGTTCCCAATCGATTTCCGACAGATTGATCAAGTCGACGGTTTCTCTCAACCAGTCCATGAAATGCCCCCGCCCCAGGAATTGTTGGCCAGCCGAGATCGCCTTTCTGGCGCGCCGGATCGCTGTGCACCACCCTTTGATCGACCGGCTGGCAGCCGAAACGATGCGGGGACGCGCAAGCCGCAAGGATAGGCGCAATATAACGACGAAACAAGCCTTGGCCGGGAAAAAGGGCCATCTGTTCCGGCCGTTAGCGTGGCCTGGCGGTCTGCGCTTGGCGCGCCTCGCGGGCGCAGGCGACGCTCCGCAGATGGATCGCCAGCGGCGACGGTTCGTCGTCCAACGGCCAGTAGGTGCGCGCATCGCTTGGGCGAAATGCGCACGAAATCTACGTTCCTAGGCAACAATCTATTGTATTCTTGCGCTTGCTCGCGTGCCGGAGGACTACAGAATACGTCCGCACGCGGGCCTTCAGCGATTTGTCGTTCGCGCGTTCGCCCGGGAGCGGGCTGGCCCAGCAACCGCTGCCGAGGTGGCTGAGGCGAGGCCCGGACCCTTGTGACGAGAGCTCGGTTTTCTCCGTCTGAAGTTCATCCGGCGACTGCGCAAGCCAGTTCCCACCAGAAGAGGAGCATTTGCCCCATGACTGA
>LBIU01000375.1 GCA_000987445.1 Candidatus Accumulibacter adiacens
GCGCCGCCCTGGCGGTCGGCTTTGCCGGCGTCGCCGAATTCCTTCTCCAGAAGCCGATGGATCAGCGGCTGTTTTTCCGGCTTGGTCACCGCCATCACCTCGTAGTGCAGGTTCTGGCGCTCGTGCCCGCCGTCAAAAACCCGCAGCTCGATGCCAAGCGAATCCTGAAAGTGGCTGCGGATATCCTCGATGACCTCGCGCTTCGCAGTAGCCGTGTAACAGCTGACCGGCGCGCGCTCGTCGGCCGTGCGTGCGTAGCGCTCGCGAATGAAGCGCGAGACGTACAGGTAGTCCGGACGGAAATCGTTGCCCCATTTGGAGAGGCAGTGGGCCTCGTCGAATACCCAGGCGCCTATCTGTCGGTGCCGGATGGCCTCGACGAAGGCCCGGTTTCTGAACTGCTCGGGGGACACCAGGACGATTCCGGCATCGCCAAGGCGGATTTTCTCCAGAACGTCGCGTCGTTCCGGCATGGTCAACAGCCCGTTGAGCGTCGCCGCGTTGTAGATCCCCATCTTGATCAGGTTGTCGACCTGGTCCTTCATCAGCGACTGCAGCGGCGAGACGATCACCGTCAGACTGCCGTTGCGCCAGTGCCGCGACAAGGCAGGCAGTTGATAGCAGATCGACTTGCCGCCGCCGGTCGGGAGGATGGCGAGGAGGCTTTCGTGCTGGTACCCGGCGCGGACGATGTCCTCCTGCAGGGAGCCTCCAGCGGCGTTCGCGGGCTCCGGGCGAAAGACCGAAAAGCCGAAGTAGCGCTCCAGTTCCCGGCCGGGGTCCAGATGGACAGTGCAGTAGGGGCAGGCCGGATCGGCGCAGCGTGTCGCGCGCAACTTCTCTATCTGCGGGGTCGTTGCCGGGTATTGCAGGCGTACCCATGGCGGCAGGACGGAGTTGCCCCCAGCGACACGCAGCCAGGCGAGCACGTAGGAGAAAGCCCGGCCGACGGCCGGATGGACGAGCGCCGCGTCGAGGATCTCCGCAAGATGAGTCGGACAGACCTTGCCTGCCGCCAGGCGACACACAGCCGCATGGACTTCGCCAGCCTTCGGCGGCATGGCCGCCCTGAGCTTGGCGAAGAAGCTGCCGACGCCGCCGCGGGTGTCACGGGCCAGGAAGAAATGGTGGCAGGCAAGTTCGTCGGGCGATGAGACAGCGAGGGCGGCAAGGGCCGCGTACTGGTCCTGCCAGAGCTTCAGCGCCAGCTGCGCGTCCTTGAGCGGGTCATTGCGCGCGTCGCGGACGAGCTTGTAGTCCTTGACCAGGCTGTGGTACGGGTTGGCGGGGAAAGTGAGCGGAGAAAGTTCCAGCGTATCGACGGCGGGCAGCTGGTTGAGTTGCAGGCCTGGATAGACCCTGGCGAGTGCCGGAAGGTCATGGCGCACTATGTTGTGTCCGAGGACGAAGGCCGCGCCGTCGGTGAGTGCGTCGAGGCGCTCGACGGCGGCGGCGATCTGCTGTCCGGCAAGGGAAAAGCCTTCCTTGCTGTCTGCTCGCCAGGCCGCCAGTTTGTGAATGGACAGCAGGTCATCGAAGGCGGTTTCGATATCCAGACACAGACATCTGGGCGCGAATGGCGGGGAGGTCATCAAAATCTAAGGAAAAATGCCATCGGAAAATGACTTGATTTGAGCATATCCAGGTCCAGCCCATGGCCGATTGCGCTATCAGCAGCGCACGGTCGCAACGAAGCATACGCCCATGTCCTGGAGTTTGCGTCTGCGGAACGAATCACCGACGACGATGGACGCTGTGATCCTCAAGGAGGTCGAAGGTTACGACGCGATCTCCGGCAACTCCTATAATGCACGGAGCGCGCCGGAGAGCGGTGTCGCGCTCCCGGCTGATCCGGACGATCAAATTCCGCTACGCGTTCGCAAGCAATCCCGAGGCGGGACGTCCCCGCATGACCTGAAACAGGAGTTCGCATATGCACCTGTCGCCAGAAGAAATTGCCAACGAAGCGCTGGCATTGCCTAGCGAAGCGCGCGCAAGACTGGCTGATCGCCTCGTGGAAAGCCTGGATCCCGCCGAGGGTGGCGATATAAGCCAACTCTGGTTGCGTGAGGCGCGTCGGCGCATCGATGAAGTCCGTGCTGGTGAGGTGAAAACTGTTGCCGCCGACGAAGCGCTTGCCCGGGTGAGAGAAGCTATCGCTCGATGAGAGTCGAGTATCACCCGGAAGCGCTGGCGGACTTCCGCGAGGCCGCTGTCTATTGCGAGAGCCGGCAGCGCGGGCTCGGCGGACGCTTCATCGGCGCTGTCGAGTCAGCGGTCGCGCACATTGCTGTTACTTCCGCCGCGTGCCCCTTGCTCGCCCCCTGTTGGTCATTTCTCGGCCGCAGATCCCGCGCTCAGGACTCTGAGCAACTGGCTTTGCAGCTCAAGCAAGGGACCGTGCACCGTATCCCAAACCAGCTCCAGATTGATGTCGAAGTAGCCATGTGCCAGGCGATTTCTCATGCCGCGCATGGCTCTCCACGGGACCTCCGGGTGTCGGTTTGCCCATTCCGGGTATTCCTTGCCAATCTGAGCGGCCGCCTCGCCAATGATCAGAATGTTCAGGACGACGGCCTGCTGGGTTTTCTTGTCCGAGAAGAAAGCGTCACGGCTCATGCCTTGAACGTAACTGCGGACGAGGCGAATCGCCTCGAGCATGTGCTCAACGTAGTCCAGCTGTCGCAGTTTGCTGTCCTTGGCATTCACAGTGGCCGTGCTTCCCGCAATACCTGCTGGCGAAACCGGGTTGGCAGATCGCCTGGTGTCAGTACGTCTACCCGGATGCCCAGGAGTTCTTCAAGGTCAATCTGGATACTCCCCAGATCGAGCAGGGTCGCACCCGGTAGGGTATCAACTAGCAGGTCCAGGTCACTCTCTTCTCCATCCTCGCCGCGCAGAACCGAGCCAAAAACGCGCGGTCTTGCGGCGCGGTGAGCGGCGACGATCTGGATGATTTGTTGCCGGTTCTGTCGGAGTAGCTCTGATGGGATCAATGCTCAGCCTCTTCAAGTGTTCGTGCGAAATCTACCATAAGCGGCCTGGCAACAGGCGTGGGCGCGATCTCACCACCGCCCCAACTCTGGGCGTGCGGCCAAACCGGCCCCTGGCACATCACTTGCCGTCTTCGGAGACGGCCCGTTCGTCAGCCCTGGCCGCCTCGCCTTCAGCCTTGCGTCTCGGCGGCAGGAAGAAATCCGCTGGCTTGCGGCGCAGGTGCATGAAGACTGATCGTGCCAGCAGCTTCCACTGCGGGTCGGAAACCTGCCGCGAGCGCAGGGCGACGTTGAGGGCCAGCGCAAAACTGACCGCCAGGTTGATGAAACCGATGGCGGCGACGCCGATCAGCGCGGTAACGAAGAGGAACAGGTGTTCGTCGACATCGAGTCCGACAAAAGCGATGCCGACGAAGGCCGAGGAGAAGGCGACGTGGCGGATGTCGATCGGCAGGCCGAGCAGGAGGCCGAAGAGCGTGGTGCCGCCGAGCAGGACGCCGAACAGGAAGTTGCCGGCGAGGGCGCCGAGGTTTTCGCCGATGTAGGTCGCGAAGCGGCGTCGGCGCGATTCGCCGACCAGGCGTTTTGGCCAGGCGAGTTGCAGGATGCGCTCGGGGACGCGGTTGTAGGCGGCGTAGTTGTCGAAATAGCCGCTGATCAGTCCGGAGATGAACAGGCAGACGCCGGCGATCGCGGCGTAGAAGAGAGCGCCGCCATGCAGCGGGCTTTGCGCCTTGAGCAGATAGAGCGATTCATCAACGCCGGCGAAGGGCGTGCCGCTGAGACTGAGAAGGGTCCACGCAAGCAGCGCCGACAGCGGGACGGCGATGAAGACGTTGCCGAGAATGGCGACCACCTGAGTGCTGAAGGCGCGCGCGATGAGGTCGGTCATGGCTTCGATGTTGCGCAGCCTGCCACCGGCTTCCTCGATGCCGGCGGCGATGGCGTTGGCGGTCATCGCCGGTTGCTTGGTGGCGACGGCGCCGTGCAGGATGTGGATCAGGCAGAAGCCCAGCCCGTAGTTGAGGCAGAAGAGGATGGCGCCGGTCAGCGGCGGCATGTGCGTTTCGACGAGAGCCAGCTTCAGGCAGGCCATGACCGCAATCACCACACCGCCGATGGCCGCCGAGCGTGCCATCGACCAGTATTGCTGCGGCGTTTCGGTGATGTAGTGCTCGCCACGCTGGCTGGCATTGTCGGTCACCCGCAGGGCGATCAGTTCGGTATTCTGGCGCAGGTGCCGGGCGAGATCGTCGCGCAGGCACTCGTCGCAGATGATCTGCACGGCGAGGGCGACGATCGGCGGGTAGGCGGCGACGCCGCTGCGCTCGCTCTGCAGGCCGGCGAGTATGTCGAGGAGCTGCTCGCTGCGCCGCAGGAGTTGCCGCAGGCGCCGTAGATGGTAGGTCAGGCGGATGCTGGTGCCGTCGCGGGCGGCCTTCCTGCGCACCCGCTCGATCACTTCCCGGCACTGGCTGAAGAGGACGCGCGACTGGCGGTCGTCGGTATCGCCATCGACGGGCTTTCCCCAGTGCTCCGGAAAGGCCTGGATGTAGGCCGTCATCTCGACGTTCTGGGCAACGAAAGGGGATTCGTAGGTTTCGAGGGAGGGTTCCAGGCGCAGCAGTTCCGGCTCCATGCCGCCGGCGGCGATCCAGTACGAGAGAACGCGCAGCGAGCGCAGGATTTCACCGACCGAGGCCGGCATCTGGTCGCTGGCCGGAAGCTCGTCGAAGCGCATGGCGGCGATCAGCTGCAGCCAGGCCTCCTCGCCGACGCCGCTGACCCAGATGCGGTCGCTTGGCTGATGAAACATCCGGCGCAACACGGTGCGCAGCAGCCCGCGGTCGAGCACTTCGGGCAGTAGCTTGTGGCCGATGCGGCGCAATGCTTCGCTGACGAAGCCGGTGTTCGGCAGGATGCCGGTGACGGTGTACAGCTCGCCATGACGGTGGCTCTGCGCGAGTTCGTCGAGGGCGTCGCGCAAGCTCGCCCGCAGCGCGGCCCGGGTGTTCAGGAGGGCGCTGAGCGCTTCCATGCGCGCCCGGGCGAAAGCGACGTCGTGCGCGTCGGCGGGCCGGATCTCGTCGATCAACTGCGTCAGCAGTTGTATCGCATTGGCGTCCGGGCTGCCCAGTTGGCTGAGGATCTCTTCCATTGCATTGGCATTCAGGCAGAGCGTGAGAGCGCGCAGATTCGTGCCCGCGGGCGACGTCGATTACAATGGCGGAATAGTAGCAAACATTCATCTCGAGATTTCTCGCCGCCGGAGGCAGCCGATGATCATCGTTCTCTCGCCCGCCAAGACCTTCGATTACCAGACACCATCGACGCTTGCCGACTATTCGCAACCGCAATTTCTGGAGCAGTCACAGGTCTTGATCGAGCGCCTGCGTGAGCTGTCGCCGTCGGCCGTGGCCAGCCTGATGAAGATCAGCGACAAGCTCGCTGACCTGAACACGACCCGCTATGCCGAGTGGACGCAGCCCTTCACGCCCGATAATGCCCGCCAGGCGATACTGGCTTTCGATGGCGACGTCTATGCTGGCGTCGACGCCGACACCCTCTCGGCAGACGATCTCCAGTTCGCGCAGCAGCATGTGCGTACGCTTTCCGGGCTCTACGGCGTGCTGCGCCCGCTCGACCTGATCCAGCCGTATCGGCTCGAAATGGGTACGCGGCTGGCCAACCCGGCCGGCAAGGACCTCTACGCTTTCTGGGACGAGCGGATCACGGACGCACTCAACACGGCGCTGACCGAGGCAAGCGCTTCGGTGCTGGTCAATCTGGCGTCGGAAGAGTACTTCAAGGCGGTCAAGCCGAAGAAACTGTCGAAGCCCGTGATTCGGCCGGTGTTCGAGGATTGGGGGAGTGGCAAGTTTCGCGTCGTGAGCTTCTATGCCAAGCGCGCACGCGGCTTGATGGCGCGCTTCGCGATCATCAATCGCCTCATCGAGCCCGCCGGCTTGAAGGACTTCACGGTCGGTGGCTATGCCTACGCCGAAGAGGCGTCCAGCGACAGCGTCTGGGTGTTTCGGCGGCGATAGCCGGCTGAGCATGGGCGGCCAGCTGGCTGCAGACCGCCGCCAGGCCGACGGCCGCGTCGGCAAGGCGCCGCACCCCTTGGGCCTTGCAGCCAGCGCGCCGTGAGCGATCGCTACTGGCCACGTGCGCGGTTTGTCGCTCAGCGATCAGTGTTTGCCGATAGACATGCCGCGGCTGCCGCAGCGCTGACGATCGCACAGGATGGCGCGGGACGACGGCGACCGGCCAGCCTGAGCAACTCCCGATCGCGGGTGATCAGCAGATTGGCGCGGCAGCGCAGCGCAAGAATCAGGAATTTCTGATCGTCGGTGTCGCGGCAGCGCGGCAGTCGAAACTCGTCGCCATCCTCGGACCCGTCGGGCTCGCAGAGCGTCACGAAGCCCAGGTAGCGCTCGAGCAGTGCCTGTTGCGCGACGCCATCGAGCGCGAACTGCGGATAGGCGACGACACGCTCCAGTTCGTCCAGGCATTGCCGGTCGCTGAAGCACTGCAGCGTGCCGTCAGCGATGGCGGCGCGCAGCAGCAGCGCTTCGGGATCGGCGAAGTGCAGCAGGTCGATGATCACGTTGGTGTCGAGGACCGCGCGCATGGGGTCAGCCGAATCAGCCCGCCTGCCGTTCGCTGGCCATGCCAACCGCGTGCGCGGCGATCGCCAGGCAGGCCGTCAAACCCGGCGATTCGATGCCGAACAGGTTGACCAGCCCCGGGATGCCGTGTTGCGCCGCTCCCTGGATCAGAAAATCGCCCGCCGGCGCGCCGGGGCCGACGATCTTGGGGCGGATGCCGGCGTAGGCGGGTGTCAAGGCCTGCTCGGGCAAGGCCGGCCAGTAGCGGCGAATCTCGGCGTAGAAGGCGTCGGCGCGCGCCGGATCGACGCGATAGTCGAGTTCGCCGATGGGCTGGCCCGGGATCGGATCAGGCAGCCACTCGACATCCGGGCCGAAACGCGCCTGGCCGCCGAGATCGAGTGTCAGGTGCACGCCCAGGCCGCCGGCCTCGGGCAGCGGATAAACCAGCCGTGAGAACGGTGCGCGACCACTCAGCGCGTAATAGCTGCCCTTGGCGTGGAAGTTGGCCGGGATCAGGGCTCTGGGGAAGCCGGCCAGCGAAGCGGCGACCTCCGGCGCCCACAGGCCGGCGGCGTTGATCACCAGCTTGGCTGCGAAGCGCAGGCTGTCGGCGCCGCCGCTTTCGAGCACCACACCGGGTCTGCCTGCGGCAAGCGACCCGCGCTGCAAGGGGCTGTGCAGTGCCAGCGAAGCGCCGGCGCTCTCGGCATCGCCGAGCAGGGCCAGCATCAGGCCATGGCTGTCGACGATGCCGGTGGAAGGCGAGAGCAGGGCGCCCGTACAGGCCAGATCGGGTTCGAGCGCGCGCGCCTCGGCGGCGCTCAACCGCTGCAGATCGTCCACACCGTTGTCGATGCCCTGCTGCTGCAGCGCCGCCAGCCTGCTCTCCTGGGCCGCCGAAGTGGCCACGATCAGCTTGCCGCAACGCTGATGGCTGATCGCGTGCGTCGCGCAGAACTCGTAGAGCTGCTTGCGGCCAGCCACGCAGAGCCCCGCCTTCCGCGAACCGGTCGGGTAGTAGAGCCCGGCATGGATCACCTCACTGTTGCGGGCGCTGGTCTCGGTGCCGAAGGCGCCGTGCCGTTCGAGAATCACCGTCTCGAATCCGCGTCGCGCCAGTTCGCGCGCGCAGGCCAGGCCGACGACGCCGGCACCGATCACCACCGCTTCGATGCTTTCCATTGTTTGCTCTCCCGCTGTCGAGCCGGCATTGTAGCGGCAGCGCAGTCCATGCGTCCGCCGGCGGCGGCTTGTGAACGGGTGCGCAGGGGCCTGTCGGCGCCAAGCTTTGCCTGCTTCGCGCCGAGTCGTTACACTGGCGCTGAGTGAAGGCCTGGGTCCTCGTGCGGTGTCCATGCCGGCTTGCGCCCCTCTCACTTTACGACCGCCACGCCGCAAACAGGAACGAGCACCTGACCATGTCCACAGCCTACCCCAGCCACGCACAAGCCATCGCCGCAACGCGGCACTGGCTGGAACGGGCGGTGATCGGCCTCAACCTCTGTCCCTTTGCCAAGGGCGTGCACAGCAAGGGACAGGTGCGCTACGTGGTCAGCGATGCGGCGGACGACGAAAGCCTGCTCGCCGAGCTGGAGCGCGAACTGCACGCCTTGCTGGCGGTGGCGCCGGACGAGATCGACACCACGCTGCTCATTCATCCCTGGGCGCTCAAGGACTTCGAGGACTTCGTCGCTTTCCTCGACCTGGTCAATGTCGTGCTCCGAACGCAGCAGCTCGAAGGCATCCTGCAGGTCGCCAGCTTCCACCCCGACTACGCTTTCGCCGGTACCGACGCCGACGACATCACCAACTGCACCAATCGCGCACCGTTCCCGACCCTGCATCTGCTGCGCGAGGCCAGCCTCGACCGCGCGGTTGCCGCCTTCCCGGACGCTGCCTTGATCTACGAGCGCAACATGCAGACCCTGCGCGAACTCGGCAGCGACGGCTGGCAGGCGCTCGGCGTCGGCACGCCGTCGGGCGAAGGGAAGTAGGTCGCCAATGTCGGCGCCACGCATCGAGCTGCGCGAGAGCGAAGTCGAGTTCATCGCCATCCGCGCCCAGGGTGCCGGCGGCCAGAACGTCAACAAGGTATCGAACGCCATCCATCTGCGCTTCGACATCGGCGCCTCGTCGCTGCCCAACGAAATCAAGGAGCGCCTGCAGCAACTGCGCGATCAGCGGATCAGCGCCGATGGCGTGGTGATCATCAAGGCGCAGGCGCACCGCAGCCTGGACCGCAACCGCCTCGACGCGCTCACCCGCCTGCGCGAACTGATCGCCCGCGCGGCATTCGTCCCGACGCCGCGGCGCCCGACCCGGCCGACGCGCGGCTCGCAGATTCGGCGCGTAGACAGCAAAGTGAAGCGTGGCGCGGTGAAGCTGCTGCGCAGGCGGGTGGACGAGCACTGATCGATCATCAGCATGGCCAAGAAGGGAGCAGGGATGTTCGTTTTCCATCTGGCAGTGAGTGTCAGCGCATGACGCCCGCCGACGTTCTTGCCTTCTGGTTCGAAGAGACAAGGCCAGCGCAATGGTGGGCGAAATCCGCCGACTTCGACCGCGCGATCGAGGCGCGTTTCGGCGCCCTGCACGCCGCTGCCAGTCGTTGCGAACTCCATGCCTGGCGCGCCAGCGCCGACGGTCGGCTGGCCGAGATCCTCGTCCTCGACCAGTTCCCGCGCAACATCTTCCGCGATCGTCCGGAATCCTTCGCCACCGACGCGCTGGCGCTGGCACTCGCCCAGGAAGCTGTCGCCGCCGGCGCCGACAGCGCCCTCGACCCGGCGCGTTGCGCCTTCCTCTACATGCCCTACATGCACAGCGAGTCGCCGCTGATTCACGCGCAGGCGGTCCAACTCTTCGCGGCGCGGGGACTGGAGAGCAATCTCGCCTTCGAACGGCGGCACCAGGCGATCATCGACCGCTTTGGCCGCTATCCGCATCGCAATGCCATCCTCGGGCGGCAGTCGACCCCGGAAGAGATCGAGTTCCTTAAAACGCCGGGGTCGGGGTTTTGAGCGGGTCTGTCGGCGCTGGCCTTGCAAGCTGTCGCTTCGCCCATCGCGTTTCGCATGCCGCTCTGCCGACCCGAGAACGTGGCACTCTATTTCAGCGCCTCGATGCCGGCGCCGAAATTGATATGGAACACGGCGCCATCCAGTAGCAGCGCCGGAACGGACTGAACGCCGGCGGCTTCGGCCTCCTGAACTCGCGACCTGCTCTCGCCGAGGTGGACGATCTCGACCTCATAGCGTGCGGGATCAAGCGCTTTTGCCAGGTTTTGTTCGGCGGCGACACACACCGGGCAGCCGGCGTGATAAAAGGTGGCATTGGTTTTCATGATCGTTTCCTCCTGAGTGGATCGGGGTTCGTGCCAAGCGCACACGATCATGGTAGGTCGTGCTGTGGCGCTCGAAAAGCGGGCACTTTTCGGTGCCCCGGTCACCTTCTGGTGTAGATCATTGGCCATGAACGAAATAAAAAATTCTTCCGGATCGGTGCCATCGCTCTACCGCCACCTCGAAGAAGTGGTCGGCTGCAAATGGTCGGTGTCCGTCCTGATGGCCATTGCCGACGGGGTTGCACGGCCCGGCGGTCTGGAACGCCACGTTGAAGGGATTTCGAAGAAGATCCTTTCCGAGCGCCTGCGCAAGCTGACGTCCTACGGCTTGCTCGACAAGCAGGTTTTTCCGGAAGTGCCGCCGAGAACCGTCTATTCGCTGACCGCCAACGGCCACAAGCTGATCGATATCATCGCTCAGATAAAAGCCCTGGATGGTGAAATGGCCCGCGATGGATAGCGCGCGTTGCCGCTGCTCCCGGTGCTGAATCCCTGATGTCGCGAGCGCTGACTTTTTCCCTGACCTTGCTGGCGATGCTGGCCTTTGCGGGCAATTCACTGCTCTGTCGCCTGGCGCTGAAACACACCGACATCGACCCGGCGAGCTTTACGACCATCCGCATCCTCGCCGGCGCGCTGACCCTGTGGCTGATCCTGCGGCTGCGTCCGGGCGCGCACACGGCGGGCGGAAGCTGGCCATCGGCTGTGGCGCTCTTTGCCTACGCCGCCGGCTTCTCCTATGCCTATGTCAGCCTGCCGGCGGCAAGCGGCGCCTTGCTGCTCTTTGGCGCCGTGCAGGCAACGATGATCGGCTATGGCCTGTGGGTTGGCGAGCGGCTGGGACTGCGCCAGTCAGTGGGGCTGTTCGGTGCGTTCGGCGGGCTGGCGGTGCTCCTGTTTCCCGGCCTCGCGGCACCGCCGGTGCTCGGCTCGGCCTTGATGCTCGGCGCCGGAGTGGCGTGGGGAATCTATTCCCTGCGCGCAAAGGGCGCCGGCGACGCGATCTGCGCGACGGCCGGAAACTTTCTGCGTGCGGCGCCGCTGGCGATGGCCCTGAGCGTGGCCACGCTGCCGTGGATCTCGCTGGACAGTGCCGGCTTCTGGTACGCGGTCGCCTCCGGTGCGTTGGC
>LBIU01000376.1 GCA_000987445.1 Candidatus Accumulibacter adiacens
CTCAGGGGGGCACTTTAGCCGAAGGAACCAGAAAACTGACGTCCTGACACAACATTACGCAATTGTCGTGCCATCAGAAATTCATCTGCCTTGCAAGCGCTTGATTACGCGAGAAGGTTCTTCTTGCAGCTAGAACAGGAGCTAAAGAGCCTATTGAGGAAGGAGCGCAGGATGCCCATGATGTAACCGCGATAGCAGCCCAGCACGTCTCGCTTGATGGAGGCTGCGATTGCGCCGGAAACGGGTGGCGGCTTGGCGTGACGTAGCGGGGAAATTCTGCATTAGGCGAAGGTCTCGGCTTCCGAAAGAGGTCTGGCGGCAGCATCCTTGGCAGCAAGCTTGGGTTCGCCCTCGATCGGCCAGGCGATGCCCAGCACGGGGTCGTTCCATAACAGGCTGCGCTCGTATTCCGGGGCGTAGTACTCGGTAGTCTTGTAAAGAAATTCGGCCGTTTCACTGAGCACCACGAAGCCGTGGGCGAAGCCTTCCGGCAGCCAGAGTTGCTTCTTGTTCTCCGCGCTCAGATGCACACCGACCCACTGGCCAAAGGTTTTCGAGCTTCTGCGCAGGTCTACCGCGACATCGAATACTTCGCCCTGCACGACGCGAACGAGTTTCCCTTGCGGGTTCTGAATCTGGTAGTGCAAGCCACGCAGGACGTATTGTCCGGACTTGGAGTGGTTGTCCTGAACGAACTCGCGCTTGAGGCCGGTGGCTTGCTCGAAGGCACGCGCGTTGAAGCTTTCGAAGAAGAAGCCCCGGTCGTCACCAAATACTCTGGGTTCGAGAATAACGACGTCGGGAATGACTGAAAGAGTGGCCTTCATCAGAACAGCTCTTCCTTGAGGAGGCTGAGCAAGTATTGCCCATAGCCGTTCTTGGCCAGTGGCTGAGCGAGCGCTTCGAGTTGTTCGCGGCTGATCCACTTCTGGCGCAGGGCGATTTCTTCCGGGCATGCAACCTTGAGTCCCTGGCGCTTTTCGATGGTGGCGATGAACTGGCCCGCTTCGAGCAGGCTGTCGTGCGTGCCGGTATCGAGCCAGGCATAGCCGCGCCCCATGATCTCGACGTTAAGTGTGCCCTGGTCGAGGTAGAGGCGGTTGAGGTCGGTGATTTCCAGTTCGCCGCGCGCCGAGGGTTTCAGGTTGCGGGCAAGATCGACGACATCATTGTCATAGAAATACAGGCCCGTAACGGCGTAACTGGATTTCGGTTGCCTGGGCTTTTCCTCGAGGCTGAGGACCTTGCCGTTGAGGTCGAATTGAGCGACCCCGTAGCGTTCCGGATCATGCACATGGTAGGCGAAGACGGTCGCGCCATGCGGGCGTACGTCCGCATTGTCAAGGAGCTGATGAAAGTCGTGGCCATAGAAGATATTGTCGCCGAGGACGAGCGCGGAGCTCTCGTTGCCGAGGAAGTCGGCGCCGATGATGAAGGCCTGGGCGAGACCGTCCGGGCTGGGCTGGACGGCGTATTGCAGGTTGATGCCCCACTGGCTGCCGTCAGCGAGCAGTTGTTGGAAACGCGGGGTGTCCTCTGGGGTGGAAATGATCAGGATGTCCCGGATGCCGGCCAGCAGCAGGGTGCTCAGCGGGTAGTAAATCATTGGCTTGTCGTAGACCGGCAACAGCTGCTTGGATACGGACAGGGTTGCGGGATGAAGTCGGGTGCCAGCGCCACCGGCGAGGATGATGCCTTTGCGTTGGGTCATGATGAAGTTTTTTCTCCAGAATTTCGGTTGGCATGCCGATGAAACCGCTTTGCCGGCAGGGTACTTTCGGCCCGAAAGTGAAAAGCGTGCGGCAGTTCACGGGAGCCCGGGCGCGGGCAACCTGGGCGAGCAGCGTGCAAAGACAATGCGCAACTGGCTCTGCTACGGATCCATGATTGGGCTAGCCAGTCGTGAACAAAACATCGGCCGATGAAGCCGACCGCGCCAGAACCGAGAATCATCGTCAGCGATCGCACAATTGAAAGCTGGCATTATCCCATTTTCCTCGGCGGGACGCTGGCAAAACCTTGTCATGAAAGCGGCGATTGCAATCGCCGCCGACCGATTGCCGGGGTTCTGTCGCGCGCCGAAAGCGCGCGAAACGCCACCCAAACCGACATGAGGCTACCCATCAATGCGACACTCCGTCGCGCCGCAGGACCTTCACGAAGGTCAGCCACAGGATATGCAGGTCAAACCCGAGCGACTGGCGACGAAGATATTCGACATCCAACCTGACCTTTTCCGGAATCGGCAATTCATCGCGTCCATTGACCTGTGCCCAGCCGGTCAGCCCTGGCAGCAACTCGTGCGCAGCGTAGTCCGTGCGCAAGGCAATCAACTCCTCCTGGTTGAACAGCGCAGGACGCGGGCCGACGAAGCTCATCTCGCCTTTCAGAATGTTCCAGAGTTGAGGCAGCTCATCCAGACTGCTCTTGCGAAGAAAGGAGCCGATGGG
>LBIU01000377.1 GCA_000987445.1 Candidatus Accumulibacter adiacens
CGCGCTTGACACGCCTTATTCGGGCGCAGATACTCGCCGCGGCGGTATTGAATCTCGAGTCCTCCTGCCCTGAAACCGGACACTTTGAAGGATATAGCGAGACGACATTAACTCTATTTGGACCCCAAAAATATGACATGCGCGAAAAATGCCCTGGCGCCTCCGTCCGTCAGTTTCCTACGCTTCCTCTTCCTGGCCTTGCTCCTGGTGCTCGCGCTGACATCGCTGCCAGCTCTGGCAAGCACGGCGGGTCACGTTTCCGAAGTCAACCTGGTTCTTCCGGATCTTGCCGATAGTTCGCTGGTCAGCTTCCTCGGCGGGGTGTCCGGCTCCACACTGCTTTCCTACGGGCTGCTTGTCGCCATTGCCGGCCTGATTTTTGGCGCCGCCATCTACGTCCGGATTCGGGGCCTGCCGGTGCATCGCTCGATGGCTGAAATCAGCGAACTGATCTACGAAACCTGCAAGACCTACATGATCACTCAGGGCAAGTTCCTGCTGATTTTGCAGGGCCTTACCGCGGTGATCATGATCGGCTATTTCTATTTCGTCCAGCAGCTGCCGGTTTCCGACGTCGCCACGATCCTGGCTTTTTCGGTGATTGGTATTGCCGGCTCTTTCGGCGTTGCCTGGTTCGGCATACGCATCAATACCCTGGCCAACAGTCGCACGGCATTCGCCTCGCTGGTTGCGAAACCCTATCAGATTTACGCAATTCCGATCACCTCGGGAATCTCGATCGGCATGCTGCTGATCTCGACCGAGTTGCTGATCATGCTCTGTATCATGCTCTTCGTTCCGGCTTCACTGGCCGGCAAGTGCTTCATCGGATTTGCGATCGGCGAGTCGCTGGGCGCCGCTGCACTGCGCATCGCCGGCGGCATCTTCACCAAGATCGCGGACATTGGCTCCGATTTGATGAAGATCGAATTCGGCATCCAGGAGGACGACGCCCGCAACCCCGGGGTGATCGCAGACTGCGCCGGCGACAATGCCGGCGATTCGGTTGGCCCGACCGCCGACGGTTTCGAGACCTACGGCGTCACCGGGGTGGCACTGATCACCTTCATCATGCTCGCTGTCCCGGAACCTGCCGTCCAGGTTCAGCTGTTGGTGTGGTTGTTTGCCATGCGAGTGATGATGATCGTCGCCTCGGGCGTTTCGTACGTCGGCAATCAGATGGTCGCGCGGCGCCTGTATGGGCACAAGCAACGCTTCAATTTCGAGGCACCGCTGACCTCGCTGGTCTGGATTACATCGTTTGTCTCCCTGATCATCACCTTCATTGTCTCCTACCTGCTGATTGGAAACTTCAGCGCCAACGGCACCGACTATCCCGACCTGTGGTGGCAGCTTTCGCTGATCATCACCCTCGGCACGCTGGCTGGTGCGATCATTCCGGAGGTGGTGAAGGTGTTCACCTCGACCAACTCCAAGCACGTCCGCGAAGTGGTGACAGCCTCCGAGGCCGGTGGCTCCAGCCTCAACATCCTGTCCGGCATCGTCGCCGGCTACTTCTCGGCCTTCTGGCTCGGGGTGATCATCGTCGGCCTGATGTCCGGTTCCTACGTCCTCTCGCAGTACGAGCTGACGGCGGTCATCAATCCCGATTCCGCCAAGGCGGCGATGATGGCCGCGGTCTTTTCTTTCGGGCTGGTCGCCTTCGGCTTCCTCGGAATGGGCCCGGTGACGATTGCCGTCGATAGCTATGGTCCGGTCACCGACAATGCGCAATCGGTCTACGAGCTGTCGATGATCGAGCAGGTTCCCGGTGTCGCGGCTGAAATCAAGAAGGAATACGGCGTCGATGTCGACTTCGCCGCGGCAAAGTTCCTGCTCGAGGAGAACGATGGGGCCGGCAACACTTTCAAGGCCACAGCCAAGCCGGTGTTGATCGGCACCGCGGTCGTCGGCGCGACGACCATGGTTTTTTCCATCGTCATGCTGCTGACTGGCGGCTTGACGGAAAATCTCGACAAGCTCTCCTTGTTGCACCCGCCGTTCCTGCTCGGCCTGGTCGCCGGTGGCGCAACGATCTTCTGGTTTTCCGGCGCCAGCACCCAGGCCGTATCGACCGGCGCCTACCGGGCGGTGGAGTTCATCAGTACCCATATCCGACTTGATGCGGTGGTCAAGGCATCGCACAAGGACAGCAAGAAGGTCGTTGAAATTTGTACGATTTACGCTCAGAAGGGGATGTTCAATATCTTCATGGCGGTGTTTTTCGGAACCCTGGCCTGCGCTTTCATCGAACCGTTCTTCTTTATCGGCTATCTGATCTCGCTGGCGATCATCGGTCTCTACCAGGCCGTGTTCATGGCCAACGCCGGCGGTGCCTGGGACAACGCCAAGAAGATCGTGGAAACCGAAATGCACGCCAAGGGGACCGATTTGCACACCGCTTCGGTGGTTGGTGACACCGTCGGCGACCCGTTCAAGGATACTGCCTCGGTGGCGATGAATCCGATCATCAAGTTCACCACCCTATTCGGCTTGCTGGCAGTCGAGATGGCCGTCGGGCTTCAGGCACAGGGGCAGCAGGGAGTAGTATTTGCGCTGGCCGCGCTGTTCCTGGTCGTGAACCTCGTTTTCGTCTTCCGCAGCTTCTACGGAATGCGCATCCTCGCCAGAAAGGCGGCCCTCTAGCGCTACGCGGCGTCGGCGGTACTCCGGTGCGCAGCTAAGAGAGCTTCGCGGGGGTATCGCCGACGTGGTGCTCAACAAGAATGTCGAGCAAGCTCGACCATTTCAGGGAGGATTCAAACATGTCCATGCATCTCTATTTTTCGCTGATTCCGGAAGCACTGATCGCATCGATGTTGGAACCGGAGCAGTTCGGGCAATACTACGCGACCGGCCACAAGTTCAAGTCGAAGGGGCAGGCCTTGTTCTTCGAGATCGACCCCTCCTTCCGCCATGAATACTTCGACATCGACGGCGCATTCGCACGCTGTTTGGCCAAGGCCGACGGCACACCGAAGAACTCCGTCTACATCTCGATGTATCGGGTCATGGAGCATCTCTCGATGGATGCCATCGGCCAGCTCTACCTGACCACCGCGATGGGTGCGACGCTGGGTTTGAAGCGTGGGGACCGGCTGCCACAGCCCGACCAGGAACGGCACATGTTCCAGGATCTGGCGCCCATCAACAGCCTGGTGGTCAGCCTCCTCGAGCCGGCAAAATATTACGCGGACGTGACCACCCAGCCATCGAAGTTCTTTCGTTTCCCCGGAATGTGTTTCGTCGAACTCGAACTCGGCCCGCTGGCTCGGGATCCCGAGAACGGCCAGGAAGGCGATCTGCCCTATACCTTCCTGTTGCACCTGCGCGAGGCCTTGCTGGAACTGCAGCCCGGGTCAAAGCAGAACAAGCTGGTACACCGCGTGCACTCGCTGCAGTTCCCGTATCGAATGGTCAAGGGCGGCTTCTACCTCGGCATTGGCGAGCAACTCGTCCATTATCCGATGCTCTCGCACGAGGTGCTGCGCAAGGATCACGGTAACTGGTGGCGTTCGGCGAATCTCTGACCCAAGGCCGCGCAGTGAGGAGTACGGAGATCGATGAGTCGCGCAGGCGACGCTCACAGTCACAGTTGAAGGAAGCTTGTATCCATGGTCAGCAATCTCTCAAGCAGCATTGGCGTACTGACTAGCGGCGGCGATGCGCAAGGCATGAACGCCGCAGTGCGCGCGGTGGTCCGCTCGGCGCTTAACCGGGGCGTCGGCGTGCACGCCATTCTTGAGGGCTATCAGGGCATGGTGGATGGCGGCGAGCGTATTCGTTCACTCTCGTGGGATGATGTCGGCAGCATTCTGCACCGGGGTGGAACGATCATCGGGACCGCCCGCTGTCCGGCGTTTCGCGAGCGGGAAGGGCGACTGACCGCGGCCCGAAACCTGCTCCAGCACGGTATTGACCGGCTGGTGGTGATTGGCGGTGATGGCAGCTTGACAGGTGCCAACCTGTTTCGGCAGGAGTGGCCGAGCCTCCTGGCGGAGCTGGTCGAGCGCGGCGATATCGACGAACTGACCGCGCAACGGCACCCGGCGCTGATGATTACCGGTTTGGTTGGTTCGATCGACAACGACATGGTCGGCACCGACATGACCATCGGTGCCGATACTGCGCTGCACCGGATTGTCGAGGCCATCGACGCCATTACCAGTACGGCCGCCAGCCACCAACGCACCTTCGTGGTCGAGGTGATGGGCCGGCACTGCGGCTATCTGGCGCTGATGAGCGCGATCGCCGGCGGTGCAGACTACGTCCTGATCCCGGAAAGCGCACCGCCAGAAGATTGGGAACAGGAGATGTGCGAGCGTCTGCGCAGCGGTCGGGCGGCCGGTCGTCGCGATAGCATCGTCGTCGTCGCTGAAGGGGCCTGCGACCAGAAAGGCACGGCGATCAGCAGCGACCAGGTGCGGGAGGTGCTGCAGGACCGGCTTGGCGAGGACACGCGCGTGACCATCCTCGGCCACGTCCAGCGCGGCGGTACGCCGAGCGCTTTCGACCGCTGCATGAGCACGCTGGTCGGTCATGCCGCCGTGCAGGAGCTGTTGTCGGCCACCGTGGACAGCGAACCTCAGCTGGTCGGCATGCGCTATAACCGGGTACGGCACGCACCACTGATGGAATGCGTCGAGCAAACGCACACCGTGGCGCGCAGGATCGCTGAGCATGATTATGCAAAAGCGATGGATTTGCGTGGCAGCAGTTTCACGGAGATGTTTCAGACCTTCAAGGCCATGGCCGGCGCGCCGCCCAGTGTGATTCCGCCTGCGCGCCCACGCCGGCTCGCCGTGTTGCACGGCGGCGGCCTTGCGCCGGGCATGAACACCGCGGCTCGCGCCGCCGTTCGGCTCGGACTGGATCGTGGCCACAGCATGCTCGGAGTGCGTGGCAGTTTCGAGGGCCTTCTTGCCGGCCGGATCGAGGAGTTGAGCTGGGGCGATGTGGAGGGGTGGGCGGCGATGGGGGGTGCCGAACTGGGTACGACCCGGCAGGCGCCGACCGTCGAGCAGCTCTATGCAGTGGCGCGAGCCCTGGAAAGCCATCGCATCGACGGTTTGCTGATCATCGGTGGCTGGCTGGCCTACCGGGTGGCCCACAATCTGTACAGCGAGCGGGAGCGTTATCCGGCCTTCAAGATTCCGATCATTTGCCTGCCGGCGAGCATCGACAATAACCTGCCGGGTTCCGAGCTGAGCATCGGCGCCGACACCGCGCTCAACGCCATCGTTGAGGCCCTCGACCGGATCAAGCAGTCGGCGATGGCCGCGCGGCGTTGCTTCGTGGTCGAAGTCATGGGCCGCTATTGCGGTTATCTGGCGTTGATGAGTGGTCTGGGAAGCGGCGCCGAGCGCATCTACCTGCCCGAGGAAGGGGTCTCCCTGAAGGACCTTCAGGCCGACGTGGAACGGATGATCGAGGGCTTTCAGGGCGGTCGCCGTTTCTATCTCACGATTCGCAACGAACGCGCAAACGCGCAGTACACGACCGATTTCATGTGCCGCTTGTTCGAGGAGGAAGGCCACGGTCTCTTCGACGTGCGCCAGGCGATCCTGGGCCACGTTCAGCAGGGCGGCAATCCCTCGCCGTTCGACCGTGTGCTGGCGACCCGGCTGGCTGCCCACTGTATCGATTTCCTGACCCGCGAACTGGATCGGGGATCTGCGACCGGGGCCTATATCGGCCTGGTCGAAGGCAAGGTGACGATCTCCCCGATCAAGCGTATGCACGATGTGGTGGATGTCGAGCATCGGCGGCCGACGGAGCAATGGTGGCTCGATTTGCGCCCGGTCATGGAGGCTGTGGCGCGGCCGCGCAAGGAAGCTCGGGATGGCGCCCCTGGCCCTGTGTTTACGGGAAAGCTCGCCGCCGGGTCAGGCTAAAGGGCGCAGCGTGTCGCCGAAGCACTGCTCGGCGACACGCGACATGAGAATCTGGACCAGCAGCCTCTTTGCGACGTCCGCCGTCGTCAATCCGGGTGGCGATGGGCGTTGATGGCGTCACGAGTGTCCATGGCCACGCGCCGCGCTGCGTCGGCGAAGTCTTCGCCTTTTCCGGCGTAAAGGATGGCCCGCGAGGAGTTGATCAGCAGGCCCTTGCCAGTTGCCGTACAACCGGCGCGGACGGTGGCCTCGATGTCGCCCCCCTGGGCGCCGATTCCGGGAACGAGCAGCGGCATGTTGCCGGTAATTTCGCGGACGCGGGCGATTTCGCCAGGGAAGGTGGCGCCGACCACGAGCGCGCACTGGCCGCTCTGATTCCAGGCGCTGCTTACCAGGCGGGCGAGGCGCTCGTAGAGCTTTTCCCCACCGACGTCGAGGAACTGCAGGTCGCTGCCGCCGGGGTTCGAGGTGCGGCAGAGCAGGATGATGCCCTTGTCGCCGTAAGCCAGGTAAGGTTCGATCGAGTCGCGCCCCAGATAGGGGTTGACGGTCAGTGCGTCAGCTTCGAAGCGTTCGAAGGCTTCAATGGCGTATTGCTCGGCGGTACTGCCGATGTCGCCGCGCTTGGCGTCGAGGATCACCGGTATCGTCGGGTGAGCGTTGTGGATGTGGGCAATCAGCGCCTGCAGCTGGTCTTCGGCGCGGCGTGCGGCAAAATAGGCGATCTGCGGCTTGTAGGAACACACCAGGTCGGCGGTGGCATCGACGATCGCCTTGCAGAAGGTGAAAATGGCGTCCGGCTGGTCCCGCAAGTGGGCCGGGAAGCGCGCCGGGTCGGGGTCCAGGCCGACGCAAAGCAGACTATCGCGGTCGTGCCAGGCGGCGTTTAGGGCGTGCATGAAGTTCATCGGATGATCATCGCTGGTGGCAAAGACAGCATTCTAACGGTCAGCATGCCAGCACAGGCAGCTGATCCCGCCTGGCCTTCGCCGAAGAGGGTAGACTCGGGGCTTTGGCGGGGGAATCAGCTTGAAGAGACTGCAGCACGAGGAGTACTTGGCGATGCGCGCCGGGGCGACCGTCCTTGAGGCAGACCGGCATGGCGACAAGGTCTTGCGGCTGGCTGACCAGACGATCCTCAAGCTCTTTCGCCGCAAGCGCCTGTTGTCGTCGGCTGCCTGGTCGCCCTATGCGCAACGCTTTGCCGACAATGCCGAGGCTCTTCATCAGCGGCACATTCCGGCGCCGGTGATCATAGCTGTCTGGCGAATTCCTTCGATTGGCCGCGATGGCGTGCACTACCATCCCCTGGTCGGGGAGACCCTGCGTGAGATGCTGCGCGAGGGCCTCGACCCGGCGCGCGCGTCAGACCTGAAAGCGGCGTTCACGGATTTTGTCATTCGCCTGCACGAAGCCGGGGTCTACTTTCGCTCGCTGCATCTCGGCAACGTGGTCTACACGCCTGATCAGCAATTCGGGCTGATCGACATTTCCGACGCCCGCATTGGGCGGCGGTCGCTGAGCAGGCAACTGCGCGCCCGCAACCTGCGCCGCCTGCAGGGCATCGATGGGGAGAGCGACTGGGTCGATTTCTCCGCGGTGATGAACGG
>LBIU01000378.1 GCA_000987445.1 Candidatus Accumulibacter adiacens
GACGCCGCTCGCGCCGAGGCCGAGCGCAAGGCCGCCGCAGACGCCGCCCGCGCCGAGGCCGAGCGCAAGGCCGCCGCAGACGCCGCCCGCGCCGAGGCCGACCGCAAGGCCGTCGAGGAAGCCCAACGCCTGGAAGACGAGGAACGTCTGGCCGTCGAGCAGGCCATTGCTCGCGAAAGCGAGCGTCAGGCCGCCGAGGAAAGCACGCGCCGTGCGGCTGAAAAAAAGGCGGCCGAGGAGGCACAGCAACGCGCCGCGGCCAGCACTGCGACCGTCGCAACAACGAAGGCGCCAGAAGAAACGGTGGTCATGGTCGCCGACGATTCCAAGGTGGTACGCGTCAAGACCGGCCGGCTGCTTGGCGCGCAGCACTATCAAGTGGTGATGGCCGAGGACGGACTGGATGCGGCGCAGAAAATCGAGAGCGCCTTACCGGATGTGCTGATTACCGACGTTGATATGCCCGGCATGAGCGGCCTGCAGCTGACACGACAACTGCGCGCCAATGCTGCGACGGCGGGGCTGCCGATCATCATGGTCACTTCGGACAGCGAACAGTTGCGCGCTGAAGCCGACACCGCCGGCGTGGACGTGCTGCTCGGGAAACCCTACCCCGAAGCGCAGCTACTCGCCCATATTCAGCGGCTGGTCGGCGGGCAAAGGCGCGTTTGAGGCCGCCGGCGGCAAGCACCACTGGCATGGTGAGCGCGGCGAGGAGCGATCAACCACCAAAGCGGCAGACGCACGAGGAGCGAAATCCCGCGCTTGCCGAGTTCGTGATCGTCTGCCTGTGCGCCGAATGGTGCGGCGTGTGCCGCGAGTACCGAGACGGCTTCACGGACGTCGCCCGGCAACTTCCGGCAGCCGGATTCCACTGGCTGGATATCGAGGAACACGCCGACGATCTCGGCGACCTTGACGTGGAAAACTTCCCGACGCTACTCATCAAGCGCCGGGACCTGGTCCTCTTCTACGGCAGCATGCTGCCCACCCCGAGTCACCTGAAACGAATGATCGAAGCCTTCCTCGAACAGAGCCGCGACGAGAGTCAGGAGTACGCCTTCTCCAATGACGAGCGGCACGGCTGGCAGGAAGACGCGGATCTGCGCCGACTCGACGCAGTGAGCCTGGGCGAGCTCTGCCCCCAGTTGTAGGCGGGGCGGGCAGCGCGGCCACCACCGCGCCGTGCCTACAAGGCGAGCAACACGCCCTGCTCATCGCGCAGCGTGCCGACGCGGATCAGGTCGCGAACCAGGCGCTGCGCCAGCGCCTCGTTGCTGAGGTTGAGGTAGCGCGCGTTGACGCTCTGGCAGAAACTCAGGGCGGCCAGGAAATCGGGCAGCTCGGCGCGCGGCAGCCGCCGCCTTTCCAGCAAGGCAAAGGCAAGGATGACCTTGAGCGCGTGCCAGACGAGCAGGTCGATGTCCTGCTCGAAAGCCGCCAGCCGCCGATAAGCCCGCTCGAACGCATCTTCGACCTCGACGAAAGGCGCGCCATGACCGGGGATGACCACCTCAACCGGCAGGCGAGCCAGCAGGTCGAGTGTTTCCCGCGCCGCCTTCAGGCCGCCGGCATCTTCCGGATGGCCGAGAATTTCCGAGAAGATGACCCCGAAACCATTGCGCCACAGGGCATCGCCCGAAATCAGGAGGCGCCGCTCGGGACTGTGAAAAGCCAGCGCGTCCATGTCGTGCCCGGGGACCGCGATCGCCCGCCAGTTGAGACCGCCGAGCTCGCATTCATCGCCGGCGGCGATCGTCGCGTCATGGCGAAAGCGCGTCGCGGACTGGCCAAGCGGCGAGAGCAATAGCGCCTCTTCGTCCCATTCGGCGATCGTCGCGTCAATCCCGTGCGGGACAATGACCTGGCAGCCGAAAGCCTCACTCACCGCCGCATTGCCGCCGATATGGTCGGAATGCGAATGGGTGTTCAGCAGGCGGGTCAACCGCCGACCGGCCAGCGCGTGTTCGAGCAAGGCAACCGTCTGCTGGGCCTGCGTGACGTAACCGCTGTCGATCAAGGCCGCCTGCTCGCCTTCGAGAAAAACGACATTGTTCGATGACAACCAGCCGCGCTCGATTACCAGCAGGTTCTCGGGCAGCATCAGTAGCTGCCCGGAGAAGCACCGGGCAAGATCAGGGCCTCCCCGGAGAATCGCCGTCCGGCCCCGCGTCGAGGACCTGTAGCGGACGCGCTTCCTCGGCGACGATCCCCTGCGAAACCTCGGACACCGGCTCTGGCGGGCGTCCGCAACCGAGGCAGTAGCCCGAGTCCGGGTCGAACATGCAAACGCCGACACACAGATAATCCTCTTCAGTGCCGCTCATGCGCGCTGGCCCGGCGCCAGGAATCCACGGCCTATCGCTCTCTTCTTCATACGCTCACTCCTCGCATCTGCTGTTGCCGGTCAACGCGCGCAGTCGCCACGAGAGTCGCCGCCTGCCGCACAGCCGGCCGGATCCTGTTCACCGCGGCGACGCTCGACAGCGAGCAGGATTTTCAGGCGCTGCTCGTCTGGCGCGCGACTCCAGAGGGCAATCTCGGCGATGGTCCGGAAGCAACCGACACAGAAAGCGCCGGTGTCGTCCATCTTGCAGACGTTGATGCACGGCGAAGCGACGCCTGGTGTCGGCAGCTGACTCACGAGAACTTCCTCCCCATCAATGGCCTTGCTCCTGCGTTTTCACAGCCCGCCGGCGAGCGAGCAGCGCGCGCGCGGCCTTCGACGCTGGCTCACGGCCAAGATGGCTCGAAATGAACTGACCGGCGGCAAGCAACTTGCCCATATCGACACCGCTCTCGATAGCCAGCCCATCGAGCAGATAGACGACGTCTTCGCTGGCTACGTTACCACTCGCCCCGGCCGCATAGGGGCAACCCCCAAGGCCGGCAATCGAGCTGTCGAAAACCGCCATGCCCATTTCCAGCGAAGCGTAGATGTTGGCGATCGCCATCCCGTAGGTGTCGTGGTAGTGACCGGCCAGGCGTGTGATCGGCACCAAGCTCGCACAGGCGTCGATCATTCTCCTGACCGACGCCGGCGTTCCGGCGCCGATGGTATCGCCAAGCGAGACCTCGTAGCAACCCATGTCCAGCAGTTGCCGGGCGACCCAGGCGGTGCGCTGCGGATCGACCGCCCCTTCGTAAGGGCAGGCGACGACACAGGAAACATAGCCGCGCACGCGGATCTCGAGGGCACTGGCGGCGTCGACGACGGCAGCGAAACGCTTCAGACTCTCGGCGATGCTGCAGTTGATGTTCTTTTGCGAGAAGGCCTCCGAAGCGGCGCCAAAAATCGCCACTTCCTGCGCACCGGCTTCTACGGCCGCGTCGAAACCCTGGAGATTGGGCGTCAGAACCGGGTAGGCCACCTGCGGTCGGCATCGCGGACTCGACAACACCGCGCGCAGGACTTCGCTGTGGTCGGCCATTTGCGGCACCCATTTCGGCGACACGAACGAGGTCACCTCGATGGCTGGAAGGCCAGCCTCGGCAAGACGTTCGATAAGCGCGATCTTGATCGCCGCCGGGACGAGCTGCGCCTCGTTCTGCAGGCCGTCGCGGGGACCGACCTCGACCAGCTTGACGCGTTTCGGCAGCATCATTTCATTTCTCCGCGGCAAAATCGACCAGTTCGGCGCCATCGGCCACCTGATCGCCGGCGGCATAGCAGAACGCTCTGACGACGCCGTTCTTCGGTGCGGTGATCGTATGTTCCATCTTCATCGCTTCGAGAATCAGCAGCGGCGCCCCTTTTTCCAGCGGCTGACCCACTGCCGCCAGCAAGGCCACCACCTTGCCGGGCATCGGCGCCGTCAAACCGCCACCATGGGCCCCGCCGGCTTCGACCAGATGCAGGGGATCGTCGCGCAAAATCAGGTAATTGCTGCCATGCAGGAAGACGTAGCGCTTCTGTTCCTGCTTTTCGTTGATCGCGACGACGCTGGCCACCAGGCGGCGGTCGTCAAGCTCGACCGCCAGCTGGCCGGCAAAGCGCCCGCTCTCGAGAACCCGGCCGCGGGCAAATACCGACTCGCCTGCCAGCGTCAGGCGCCAGCCGTCGGTCGCGTAGGCGACAGCGACTTCGTACACCGAATCGCCGCTGCGATAGGTCAGCGTGCGTTGCGACTGGATGTTCAGGCGCCAGCCGTCATGGGAACTCCACGGCGACCAGGGGTCGCCCGAGTGGCTGGCCCTGTTGAGCGCCGCCGCCTGCTCGCGCAGCAGGCCGGCGACCGCGGCGACGAAGAAGACATTCCGCGGCGGTTCGCTGCGGGCTGGGAAGAGGAACTCGCGACTGCGCTCGATCAGGCCGGTGTCGAGGTCGGCATCGGCGAAAGCCGGGCAGACCACCAGGCGGGACAGGAAAGCGACATTGGTGTTCACGCCAACGATGCGATAGTCGGCCAGCGCCTGCCACATGCGCGCCAGGGCCGCATCGCGGTCGACGTCCCAGACGACGAGTTTGGCGATCATCGGGTCGTAGAAGGGCGAGATCTCGTCGCCCTGTTCGATGCCCGTGTCAACGCGCACGTTGAGACTCTCGGCGGGTGGCGAGAGATGCACCAGCCGGCCGGTGGAGGGCAGGAAATCCTGCTCGGGATTTTCGGCATAGAGACGCGCCTCGAGCGCATGCCCACGTATTTCCAGTTCCTCCTGGCGCAGCGGCAGGGGCTCGCCGCTGGCGACGCGCAGCTGCCATTCGACGAGGTCCTGTCCGGAGATCATCTCCGTCACCGGATGCTCGACCTGCAGGCGGGTGTTCATTTCCATGAAATAGAAGCGACCGTCGGTCGCGAACGTGTCGCTGGCAATGAATTCGACGGTACCGGCGCCGACGTAGCCGACCGCGCGCGCGGCGTCGACCGCCGCCTTGCCCATCGCCGCGCGACGCGCCGCGGTCATTCCCGGAGCCGGCGCTTCTTCGAGGACTTTCTGGTGCCGGCGCTGCACCGAGCAGTCGCGTTCGAACAGGTGCACGCAATGGCCCTGCGTGTCGGCGAAAATCTGGAATTCGATATGCCGCGAACGGCTGAGATACTTCTCGATCAGCACCTTGTCGTCACCGAAGGAGGAGATCGCCTCGCGCTGGCAGGAAGCCAGCGCCGCGGCAAAATCCCCGCCGCGCTCGACCAGGCGCATGCCCTTGCCGCCCCCACCGGCCGCGGCCTTGATCAGCACCGGATAGCCGATCGCGTCGGCTTCTTGCTGCAGTCGCCCGGCTGCCTGATCGTCCCCGTGGTAGCCCGGCGTCACCGGGACGCCGGCAGCGCTCATGATCGCCTTGGCGGCCGACTTCGAACCCATGGCGCGAATCGCTGCCGCCGGCGGGCCAATGAAGACGATCCCGGCGGCAGCGCAGGCGTCGGCAAAACCGTCGTTCTCGGACAGAAAGCCATAGCCCGGATGAATCGCCTGCGCACCGGTACGGCGGGCGGCCTCAAGAATCCGCTCGCCGACCAGATAGGACTCGCGGGCCGCAGCCGGACCAATGCACACCGCCTCGTCGGCCAGGCGCACATGGCGGGCATTGGCGTCGGCCTCCGAGTAGACGGCGACCGTACGCACCCCCATGCGACGGGCGGTCTTGATCACGCGGCAGGCAATCTCACCACGATTGGCAATCAGTATCTTGGTAAACATCGGAGCACCTTTCACCTCCACGCCGCCAGCGCGCAGTGGAGCCGTGGACATCGGTCAATGGTCAACAGCGGCAAGCCGCCAGGCGAAAGCGCTTGATCCCGGGAGCGTCGTTCGCCGGCACCTCGGCGCCTCATTCGAGCAGCCAGTTCGGCCGCCGTTTTTCGAGAAAAGCCGCCACACCTTCCTGGCCTTCCGGGCTGGCGCGCACACGGGTAATGCGTTGCGCCGTTTCGGCGATCGTCTGCTCGTCGATCGGCTGCCCGGCGACGACGCGTATCAGCGCCTTGCACTCGCTCTGTGCGCGCGGGCCGTTGGCCAGCAAGGCGTCGACTATCTCGCCAATCGCCTCGTCGAGCTGTTCGTCGCCAGGCACGATCTCGTGCAGCAGGCCGATCCGATAGGCTTCGGCAGCCGAAAAACGCTCGGCGGTCAGCATGTAGCGGCGACTGTAGCGCTCACCGATGGCCGCCAGGACATACGGACTGATCACCGCCGGGATGATTCCCAGCTTCACCTCGCTGAGCGAAAAGACGGCATCGTAGGTACCGACGGCAATATCGCAAGCAGCGATCAGCCCGACGCCGCCGCCATAGGCAGGCCCCTGCACACGGGCGATCGTTGGCTTCGAGAGATTGTTGAGGGTCGCCAGGAGTTCGGCGAGGCGGTTCGCGTCGCGAAGGTTTTCCTCCTCCGAGTAGTTTGCAGCCGCGCGCATCCAGTTCAGGTCGGCGCCAGCGCAGAAGCTCCTGCCGGTGGACGACAGGACGACGGCGCGCACCTGCACATCGGCATCGAGTTCTCGCAGGCCGGCAGTGATCTCGGCGATCAGTTGCTCGTCGAAGGCGTTGTGGCGTGGCGCCTTGTTCAGGGTCAGGATGCCGACGCCGCCGTCGACCTCGGTCACTATGGATTGGTAGTCGCTCATCAAGGCCTCGTTCACATCCGGAAAATGCCAAACTTCGTCGCTTCGGCTACCGCATTCATCGCCGCCGACAGGCCGAGTCC
>LBIU01000041.1 GCA_000987445.1 Candidatus Accumulibacter adiacens
CTGCTGGACCCCTGGGGTCGCAGCCTGTGGGGACCCAACTACCTGCCCTCGGACGACGTGCGTTTGCAGACCCTGCCGTTTGCCGGCGTCTACACCCTGCTCGTCGAGGGCCGTCGGGATGGTGGCAGCGGGACCAGTCACTTCAGTTTCCGCGTGCAGCAGGTCCGGGACCTGACCCAGGCCATCACGCTGGACGGGGTGTACGGCATGCCAGCGCCCTGGGCCAATGGCCAGTTTGGCGGCGCGCTGCACTTCAACGGCCTGCAGTCGGCCCAGATCGACCCTACTGCGGCGCTTGACCTGCGCGATACCCTGACCCTGGAGACCTGGGTCAAGGTGGACCGTTTCGACAATACCTGGACCACGCTCTTCTACAAGGGCAACCCGGAGAACTCCGGTGAGCGTAGCTATAGCCTCTGGCTGCACGCCAACGGCAGCGTCGCCTTCACGACCGGTGACGGCAGCGACCAGTCCGCCCAGACCGACAGTGGCCTGATCAGCCGCGGGCAATGGCACCACATCGCAGCGGTCATGGACCGCACTGCCGGGATCGTGCGTATCCTGGTGGATGGCCGCTTGCAGACGAGCAGCAGCAATATCCGCAGGAATCCGGCCAGCAGCAACAGCAATCCCCTGTATCTGGGTAGCGCGGTGGAGCCTGGCAGCAGCTACGCCAGCCTGGTGGGCAGCATGGACGACATCCGGGTCTGGAATCTGGCGCGCAGCGACGCCGACATCCTGGCCTCGATGAATGCCACGCTGGTCGGCAATGCGGCCGGCCTGGTGGCCTACGTCAAGGCGGACGAGGGTGTCGGCAACACTGCTGCCGATGCCACTGGCCATGGCCATGTCGTCCGCCTGAGCGAAGCCACTGCCCCGGTCATCGTGGGCGCCATCGAGCATGTCGGTCAGCTGGCCAACTATACCTTCACCCTCGGTGAAGCCAGCACGCGCGTCTATTTCGATGCCATGACCGATAGCTCGAATGTGCGCTGGAGCCTCACCGGTCCCCACGGAACGCTGGTCAGCGGCCGTCACTTCCAACAGAGCGATTCCGTCGACGCGCTGTCGCTGTTCGATTTGCCGGCCGGCGACTACACGCTCAGCATCGCCGGTCATCAGGACCACACCGGCGAATTCCGTTTCCGTCTGCTCGACCTGGCCGCGGCCGCCATCCTTGCCCCCGGCACTCCGGTCAGCGGCAACCTGACCCCGGCCAACGAGACCGACGCCTATCAGTTCACCGCCAATGCCGGTGAGCGCTATTTCTTCGACCGCATCAGCGAGGTGGCCGGCAATATCTATTGGCGCCTGCTCGACCCCTGGGGCCGGACCGTCTGGGGCGCCAGTAACTTCAATGCCGACGCCGGCCTGTTTACCCTGGCCCACGACGGTATCTATACGCTGCTGATGGAAGGCCGGCGCAATGTCGGCGGCAACGCCTTCTACTCATTCAATGTCCAGCCCGTGGCCGATGACCTGGCCGATCTGACCCTGGGCGCCGCGGTCAGTGGCACCATCGCGCATGTGGCCCAGCAGGACCACTACCGCTTCCGCCTGGAGGCGGATAGCGCGCTGTATTTCGATTCCCTCACCAACAGTAGCCAGTTCACCTGGACTCTCAGTGGGCCGCGCGGCACGGTGGTGTCGGCCCGGCAATTCGCCGACAGCGACTCCAGGGATTTCAGCAGCAATCCGGTGCTCAGCCTGGCGGCCGGCGATTACACCCTGACCGTAGGCGGCAAGGAGTCCACGACCGGCGCCTACGGCTTCCGACTGGTGGACCTGGCGGCGGCCACGCCGATCGACGTCGGCGCTACGGTCACCGACATCCTGAACCCCGGCAACGCGACGCATCTATTCCGCTTCGCTGCCAGCGCCCGCGACCGTCTTCGTTTCGCGCTGCTCAGCGAGAGCGCCAACAGCCCGTACTGGCGGCTGATCAGTCCCTATCACGGGGTGGTTTTTGGCCCCAGCGCCACCGATGACCTGCTGTCCACCCTGCCCGTCACGGGCACCTACTATCTGTTGCTGGAAGGGCGGGTCAGCGAAGGTGCGGCGGTGAACTACAGCTTCAGGCTGGAAGATACCGCGCTGCCCGACAGCGGCAGCTTCAGCAACCAGGATTTCGACGCTGACGGCCTGCCGTGGGTCGCCGCCAGCTTCAGCAACTCGGCGCCGGTGGTGGTCCCCGGCGGGCTGTCGGGCAACTTCCTGCGCCTGCTGCCGGGCAGCGTCACCGGCTACAACACCATTGCCTTCAACAACACCCACGTCGGCGTGATCCCGGCGACGGTGACTGTCGATGTCGACTTCCGCATCGGCAAGGTCGTCAATCAGGGCGACGGCATCGGCTTCGCCTGGTTGAACGCCGACCTCTGGGGCAACAGCGGCCCGGCACCGCAGTTCGGCGAAGAGGTCAACCTGGCCGGCAGTTTCGGCGTCGGTTTCGACCCGGTCGATAACGGCGAGGTCAGCGACAACCACGTCTCCCTGCACTTCAACGGCAGCAAGCTCGCCGAGTTCAATCTCCCCGGCTTCCGCCTCGACAGCGGCGAGTTCCAGCATGCGCGCATCGTCATCACGGCTGTGGCCGGGGGCTGCCAGGTTTCCGTCTACCTGACACCTCATGCCGGCAGCGAAGTGGTGGTCGTCGAGGACTACTTCATCAGCGGCATGCAGGCCTACGACGGGCGCATGGCTTTCGGCGCGCGCAACGGTGGCTGGCGCGCCGACAACGACCTCGACAACATTCGCATCGCGGTCGTCCCCGGCTCCGCCGAGACGCTGCCGGTTCTTGCCCTGGACACCGTGCCGGTGAGCGGCACGCTGTCCGCCAGCGGCGAGGTGGATCGCTATCGCTTCAGCATCGCCGGCAGCACGCGCGCCTACTTCGATTCGCTGACCAACGACCGCGACCTGCGCTGGAGTCTCAGCGGGCCGAGCGGCACGGTCGTTGCCGGGCGCAGCTTCACCGCTTCCGACGGCTATCACGGCCTGTCGCTGCTGGACCTGACGGCGGGCGACTATCTGCTCTCGGTTTTCGGCAGCACTGGCGCCTACCGCTTCAAGCTGATGGACATGGACCAGGGCGAAGTGCTGACCCCGGATACCGACACCAGCGGCACGCTCAGCCCCGGCAACGAGACCGACATCTATCGCTTCGACGCCGTCGCCGGCGAGCGCTTCTACTTCGATCGCGTCAGCTTCAGCGGCGGTTCCTCCACCGAGTGGCGGCTGATCGATCCCTTCGGCCGTGCGCTGTGGGGACCGGCGAACCTGTACACCGCCGATGTCGACCTGACCACCTTGCCGTATTCGGGGACCTGGTACCTGCTGCTCGAAGGTCGCTATCACGAGACCACGCCGTCGAACTACACGATCAACGTGCGGCGCATCGACGCCAGTGTCAGTACGCCGATCGTCGTCGGCGAGCGCGTCGATGCCGAACTGAGCAAGCCCGGCGAACTCGACAGTTTCAGCTTCGAGGTCGCCGGCAGCGAGTCGACACGCGTCTACTTCGACGTCCTGACCAACAACAGTCAACTCAGCTGGTCGCTGAGCGGACCGCGCGGCAG
>LBIU01000379.1 GCA_000987445.1 Candidatus Accumulibacter adiacens
GCTTGTCGTCACTGCGCGTCGGTGGCGAGCGGTGGCGCAGGCTTCGCGAAACGACAAACAGGAGGACGACCAGCCCGCCCCAGATCATGAAGACATAGACGAAGAGCGCGATCGTGCCGCGTTCGCCGGCAATCTGGATCAGCGGCCAGCCGACGAGGAAGGCGCCGAGCCAGGTCAGCGCGACTTGCAGCAGGGGATCGGCAAGCGGATGCGCCTTGCCGGTGGCGGCGGTTTCTGCCTTGTTCGTCATTCCGGCAGGGTCACGGTGACGGTCGTTCCGACCGCCGGAATGCTGTCGAAGTCGATGTCTCCGCCGTGGGCGCGCACGATGTCGCGGGCCACCGTCAGCCCCAGGCCGCTTCCCTTGCCGACCGCGCGGGTGGTGTAGAAAGGATCGAAGACTCGTGGCAAGGCAGTTGCTTCGATGCCCACACCGTTGTCGCATACCTCGACGATCGTCTGGTGGCCGTCGAAGCTGCTGCGGACGCGCAACTCGCCTTGCGTTCCCTTGCCTTCAATGGCCTGCGCCGCGTTGCTGAGCACCGCCAGAAAGGCTTGCGCAAGATGTCCGGGAAGGCACAACAGCGGTTTCAGCTCGCCCAGTTCGCAGATCAGCCTTGCGCCGGGCGGCAGGATCTTCTCGGCCATCTTGCATGCGGCGCCGAGCAGGGTGTTGATATCCACGACATCTTCCTGCGGCTTGTCGACATTCGAGAAACCCTTGAGATCGTTGACGATGCGTGCGACCCGATCAACGCCGACGACGCTGTCGCGTAGCAGGGCAGAGAAATCATCGAGGGTGAACGCGGTGTCGGTGCTGGCCAGAAGGGCTTCGCCACCTGGCAGGTCCTTGACCGCGCTGGCCAGATCGCTCAGCTTGACGAGGTAGGTCTCGGCGGTGCTCAGGTTGCTGCGCACGAAAGCGATCGGGTTGTTGATCTCGTGCGCCACACCTGCGGCGAGCGCGCCAACCGAGGCCAGGCGCTCCGCCTGGTAAGATTGGCGCTGCTGCTCGTCGCTCAGTTTCACCTGCGCCGCGACGCGGGCGTCGAATTCCTCGGCAAGCGCCGTGTATCGCGCGGTCAAGTCTGCCAACGCGGCGTCTGGCCGCGTTTCTTGCTGAGCGGGCGCTTGCTTGTCGGCGACCGGCGCGGCAGCATCAAGCAGGCAAGGTGCCTGCGCCTGCCAGAGCCTTGTCATCACCCGCGCGGCAGCGGCGCACATCGCCGCCTCGGCCTGTGGTGCTTGCAGATAGCCGATCACCTGCCCTTCAAGGGTCAGCGCGAGCCTTGGCTGCGCGGCGAGGCCAGGGGTGCCGACGATCACCGTCCCGGCGGGATCCTGCAGCGCCACCGGAGAAGCGAGCAGTACGCCCAGCGCCAGGCCAAACTCTTCGACTTCCTTCGCCGGCAGCAAGGCAAGCAACGACAGGTTCCGGTCAACGATGCTCACAGTTTCGTCCTTGGCGAGAGCGTGGCTCCCTGCACCAATCTTGTCGACTGAGAACTTCCACCATACGCTCTTCCAGCCCGCGGCTGTAAATTTATCGACGCCTCGAGGAACTGCCGTCGCCATCCGTCGCAGGCCGGCGGTCGTTCGCGATGTCCGCTGCGCAGTCGATTGGCAGGGGACGAGGCGCCACCAGTCGTCCCTGCATGGGCGGGTGGACGCTCGCGTCGTGCCTCAATCCTTGTTCAATGCGTCCGGGTCGAGCATCACCGAACCGTCGGGGCCCCAGTGCACGCGGGTGATGCCCGGTTCGAGTGCTTCGAGGCGCTGGCGCTCGAAGTCCTCCGGGCTGAGCCGCCCTTGCTGAAGTCGCGCTTCGTCGGCGATGCTCTGGGTTTCCTTCTGCAACGCCTGCAAGGCCAGCGCTTGGGCAATGGTCGTCACCAGCTCGTAGTCGTTCCACGGTTTGGCGATGAAGCGCTGGATGCCAGCTTCATTGATCGCGGCAATCAGCCCGTTGAGATCGGCGTAGCCGGAGAGGATCAGGCGGGCCGCATTCGGCTGCAGCTCGCGGAACTCCTTGAGAAAGGCGACGCCGTCCATGCCCGGCATACGGTAATCGGAAAGTACCAGGTCGTAGGGCGTGCCGAAGGCGTTTTCCAGCGCCTGAGCGGGATCTTCATAGGTATCCACGGTCAGTGGGAAGACCTTGCCGCCAGCCGTACAGGGCGTCATCGCCAGCAGCCGTCGCAGTGATTTGAGAATATTCGCTTCGTCGTCTACGATCAGGATACGCGGCATGGCTAAGCTCCTCCTGGAAGCTAACGCTGCTTGGTCTGTTTACGGATATGCAGCATCAGCGGCAAGCTTTCCCGCTTGGCGTAGGCTTGAATTTCACGCACCAGATTGGCGTCAAGCAGGTAATCGGTGGCCAGCAGCAAGGTGCCGTCACGTGCCAGCAGGTCGCGAGCGAGGATCATGCCGACCTTGAGTTCGTCGACCGGAACCACGTTCTCCTGTCCCGGTTCGTCGCGCGGTTTGCCAAGAAGTTCGACCAGGGCGTCGATCACCTCGGGGCAATAGCGTTTGCCTCGTGATTTCACCAGCAGGGCCTTGGCGTCGTCGGCGCCGAAGCGCCTCTCGGACAGGGTGCCGATCTGCAAGCCGTCGTAGTCGTTGGCGACCGCCAGGATGCGTCCGCCAAGCGGTATGCCGAGTCCCTGCAGGCCATCGGGAAAGCCTTGCCCATCGAAACGCTCGTGATGGACGCGAATCAGGTCGGCCGCTCCCTTCAGGTCGGTGAGCGGCAGCAAGGCGCTGGCGCCGGCGACGCTGTGCTTGCGGTAGCGCGACAACTCCTCGGAGTTCAGCTTGGGAACCGGCTTGGCAAGCATGGCGTCAGAAAAACCGATCTTGCCGATGTCGTGGAGCAGGCCGGCAACGAAGATGTCCTGCTGCGCTTTTGCGTCCATGCCCAACTGGATGGCCAGTTTGCGCGACAGGTCGGCGACGCGGCGGGCGTGGCCGCCGGCTGAGCCCTCGCGTAGCTCGAGCAGCGTCGAGAAGACCTTGATGGAGATCAGAAAACCCTGCTTGAGCGCGTCGTTGGCGAGATTGAGGAAGCCATTGACCTGTTCCAACTCGACGGTGCGTTCCTGAACCCGCGCCTCGAGGCCGCTGTTCAGCGCCTTGAGTTCTTCGTTCTGGCTCTGCGTCAGGGCCAGCAAACGCGTGTTTTCACTCTGCAGCCGCTGGCTGTGTAACGCATCGCGGACCATCAGCACGATATCGTTGTCGTCCCAGGGCTTGGACACGTAGCGGTAAATCTCGCCCTTGTTGATCGCATTGACGGTTGAGGCGATGTCCGCGTAGCCAGTCAGCAAAATGCGGATCGCGCGCGGCCAGCCGGTGCGAACCTTTTCGAGAAACTCGGCACCGTCCATTTCCGGCATGCGCATATCGGAGATGACCAGGTCGACCTCTTCCTTGGCCAGCAGTGCCAGCCCTTCGGCACCGCTCTCGGAGGTCAGGATGCGATAGCCGCAGGGGCGGAACAGGCGTCGCAAGGCGCTGAGGATCGACGGTTCGTCATCGACCAGGAGCAGCGTCGGCGGGTTGGTGGGCGAAGTCTGTTCGGTCATTGTCGCGCTTGAACACCTGGGCATTGACCCGCTGGTCGAAGAAGGTCGGAGCGAACCATGCGGCGATGTGGCGCATACCTGGCAGGAGGCCGCCGCATTCTGTTCGTCAGCGCGTTACTGTACCTCATTCCGGAGGCGCTGGATTGTGCTCTCGAGGTCTTTCTGCAGATCTGGCGATAATCGCCTCGCCTACACGGCTTTCACGGCCAGGCTGAGTCGACAATAGTTTTGTCAGGCGGGGTGCGAGGGAGTATCGTCTGTTTCATCGTAGCGAGAGCGTACTCGACATGGAAGATCCAGTGTTCGTTGAACCGGCACAGCTCGCCCTCGGCATGTTCGTGATCCTGGACCTGTCGTGGCTTCAGCATCCTTTCAGTTTCAGCAGTTTCGTCATCAAGAGCGAGGATGAACTGGCCACCTTGCGTGCTCTGGGCCTCGAAAAAATCAGGATCGATCCCTTGCGTGGCAGGGCACCGGCGGTGCCAGGCGAAATCGAGAAGCCGCCAGCGCCGCCTGCCGCCGTACCTGCCGCAGCGCCCGCGCCGGTGACGCGAACCGACCAGGAATTGCGCATCGAGCACAATCGCGTCTTGCGTTCGAGTATTACCAATGCCGAAAAGCAGGCCGCGATCGCCGTCCGCCGTGTGCGTCAAACCACCCGGCAGTTCCTCGTCGAACCCGGCAAGGCGATCGAACAGGCCAATGCGCTGATTACCGGGATTGCGGAATCGCTGCTCGGCAACAGTGAGGTGATGGTTCATCTGCTCGGCGACAAGGGTACCGGCGACGACGTCTACTACCACTCACTCAACGTGGCGGTCCTGGCGCTGATCCTCGGCAAGGCCATGGAACTGGATATCGAGGCCTTGCAGACGATCGGCGTGGCCGCCGTCTTCCATGATGTCGGCATGGCAGAGCTGCCGTCCCGGGTGCGGCT
>LBIU01000380.1 GCA_000987445.1 Candidatus Accumulibacter adiacens
CGCAGGCTGCCGCCGTGCAGCGCGGCGACGCGCTGGGCGATGGCCAGGCCGAGGCCGCCGATGCCACCGCTGCTGCGCCGGAGCGGCGGCTCGCGCAGCGACTGGCCGTGTTCGAGGCGCAGCCATACTTCTTCGGGCAGGCCACCGCCGGCGTCCTCGATGGTGATCCGTGCCAGCCCGCCGTCCTGGCTGACGCTGACGCGCACCGGCGCAGCAGCCGGGGCATGGCGCATGGCATTGTCGATCAGATTGGTCAGCGCGCGCTCGATGAGCTGCAGGTCGCCATCCAGTTCGAGTCTCCCCGGGGGATCGCCGGCCAGGGTCACCGGCGGCGGGTCGCCGTTGACTTCGAACTTCTGGACCGCGTCGGTGACCAGTTCGTCGAGGCGAAAACGCTCGCGATTCAACAGGTGATCGGTCGATTGCAGCGCTGCCAGTTCGAAAAGCTGTTGCGACAGGCGCCGCACCTTGTCGCTCTGCGCCAGCGCCGCGGCGAGCACGCGCTGCTGCTGCCCGGGCTCGCTGAGCGCCTTGCCGGCCAGCGCTTCGAGGTGGCCGTGCAGCGCGGTCAGCGGCGTGCGCAGGTCGTGCGCGACGCTGGCCATGGTCTCGCGGTGCGCACTCGCCTGTTGCTGCTCGCGTGCGGTCTGCGACTCGATGCGCTGGGTCATTTCGTCGAAGGCAGCGCCAATGGCCTGCACTTCATCGCCAGCGCTCGGCGACGAGCTGCGCCCGGGTGCGGCGGCCTGCAGACTGCGCAGGCTGTAGTCGCGCATGCGTCGGGCAAGACGGTGCAGCGGCTGCGTCAGCCGACGCAGGGTGAAGGCACCGACCGCCAGGGTCACCAACAGACCCAGCCCGGCGACGAGAGCGGTGCCCTGCCAAACGCGGCGCTGGCTCAGCTGCCCGGCAACGGCTTCGCGTGCCTGGCCATCGAGCACGATGTACAGGTAGCCTGGCGGGCGGCTGTCGCCGGCCCGCGGCGGGAACATCGCTGCACTGAAGATGCGCGCGATGCCCGAACCCATCGGGTCACTGCCACGCAAGGGCAAGGCCGCGCCGCTTAGGAAGGCGCGCACCGGCCGCAGGTCCACCTGCTCCTGCTGCACCATGCCGGGATCGCCGATGTAGGCCTGCACACGACCGTCGGCGTCGAGCACGTAGACCTGGATGCCAGGGTTGACCACCATCAGCATCGACAGCAGCTCGTCACGCGCCGCACGGTCGGCCTGGTCGCGGTCGGTCAGGGTGATCTCGGGCCAGTGTTCGACGATGTGCCGGGCCAGCCCGTGCGACAGGCGCTGCAGCGACTCCTGCTCGTCCTCGGCAGCGACGTGCCAGCCAAGGACTCCGACCAATGCCCCATAGGCGAGCAGGAGCAAGGCCATGGCCATCGTCAGGCGCGAGGAAAATGAACGTCGCGAACGCCGCGCGGGGCGAGACACCGCACGGCTCACAGCGTTCATGGCGAAGTCTCTTCGAAGCGGTAGCCGACACCCCAGACGGTAACGATGCGCTGCGGGTCGCGCGGGTCGTCTTCGATCTTGGTGCGCAGGCGGTTGATGTGCGAGTTGACGGTGTGCTCGTAGCCGTCGAAGCCGGCACCCCAGACACGGGCGAGCAGTTCGCCGCGGCTGAAGGCGCGGCCCGGGTGACGGGCCAGGAAGTGCAGCAGGTCGAACTCGCGCAGGGTCAGCGGCACGGCCGTCTCGCCGCGCAGCAGTTCGCGACGCTCGGTATCGAGGCGGAAAGGGCCGAAGCGCAGCTCCCTCGACGCGGCCGCCGCCGGCGACGAACGCAGTTGCTCGATGCGGCGCAGCAGGGCGCGCACCCGGGCGACCAGTTCGAGCATCGAAAACGGCTTGGCGAGGTAGTCGTCGGCACCCAGTTCGAGGCCCAGGACGCGATGCGCCTCGGCCGACCGCGCGCTGAGCATGATCACCGGCACGTCGGCATGGCGTGCGCGCAGATGACGGCAAACGTCCCAGCCATCGGCGCCGGGGAGCATCAGGTCGAGCAGCACCATGTCCCAGCGCTGGCGGTCGATGGCCGCCATCGCACGCAAGCCGTCGGACTCACGATGCAGGCGGTAGCCGGCTTCTTCGAGGTGCAGGCGCAGGGCGCCAGCAATCGCATCGTCGTCCTCGACGAGCAGCAACTGCTCGTTCATGCGCCAAGCGGCGCGGCGCGTTGCTGGCGCCGACGCCGGAGAACGACGAGAAGAGAGCCGGTGACCGTTGCGTTCACCCAGTTAGCACACAGTTCGCGCCGCTGCGAGAGCCAGGTCGGCACCCTCGGCACTCGGTTTGCGGCGTCGGCGGCCGACCCAGCCAAGCGCGAGCAGACTGGGCAGCATCAGCGCCAGGCTTTCCGGCTCCGGCACCGCCGCGAAGCTGATCCGATAGACCTCGCTGTTTGCGCCAAGACCGCTGGTAAAGGTATACGCGGGCGTATCCTCGCCGTCGAACGCCGCCAGGCCAGCGAAGTCGAAGCGGACGTTACCGTCTCCCCCGTTGCGCAGGCTGGCGTCGCTGCCGGCGACGAAAGCGGCCTTGGCGGCATCGAAAGCTTCCGAGCCCGCGTCCCAGATGTCGCTCGCCATCAGCGTGATCGACGTGATCGCCAGGTTGCCGGCCATGTCGAACAACCGGTACTGTATCGGCGAGTCGTTGCCGATGAAATGATCGTTGCTGGGCAGAAGCATGGCCGCGAAAGTGAAGAAGGGGTTGAGGGTGGTGTCGATCAGGGAGAAGAGCTTACTGCCGCTGGCCCCCGGCAGCAATGGGAAGGGCGCGTCGATCACGCCGCGTACGGCAGTCGGATCGGCCATGGCGAAGGCCGACTGCCATTCACTACCGGCACCCAGTTCGGCGACGGAAATGATCTCCGGGCCGGCAGGCGCGCCTTCATTGAAGGCATCGAAGCTGCCCATGTTGAAGGCGACGTGCAGGGGCGCAAAGCTGATGCTGTTGCTGTTCGCCGGAGCGAGGTTTTCAATGCTCACCAGGACATTGCGCTGCACCGCGCCAGCGCTGGCGCAAAAGGCCAGCGCGGCAGCGCCGGCCGCCAGGCGGAAGGGCATGGAAAGGCGTTCGTGCATCAGAGTTCTCCTCGAGGAAAGAAGCGGATGGAAGACGAGCCGGAAAGCCCGAACTCGCACGAACGATGATAGGAAGCCAGTCTCCCCGAGTCCTCATCGAATGATCACGCAGCGGTGATCATTTCACCCCGCCGCGCTCGAGCGCGGCAACGCGGATCCTTTCGCCGGCCGGGAAGCCGGCGAAGTGCAGAATGCACCGGACATCCTGTGACGCCTCCACGCACGGAGGTACCGATGCATGGAGGCATGGTGCCGCCGCAGCGTTCGGCGCTTACCTCACCCGCGTCACAGTCCGTGGGCCTCGGCGAAAGCGCCGCAAGGCTCGCCGAGGAGCACCTTGTCGACGGCAGGATCGTAGTAGGCGAGTGCCTGCGGCTTGCCGAGACGGATGGCCAGCGCGAGATAGGCATTGGCCAGCCCCGGGTTGCGCAGGGCACGGGGGCCGGTGGCGAGCACTCGTCCGAGGTGGAAGAATCCTTCGGCACTGCCCATCGTTCCGGCGTCGCAGTAGAGGGCCATGGCCCGCATCAGGTCCTTGCCGCTCCCGGCGCCCAATTCGGCCGCGCGCGCCTGTTCAAGTGCCGCCTGCACGCGTGCTGGCGGGCGCTCGCCGGCGGCCTCTGCCGGCAGACCATGCAGACTGCTCACCAGCGCCAATGACAGAAATGCTCTGCGGATCACCTTTTTTGCCCTGTCCCTTGCCTGCTCACTGTCAGCATCCCGGGGCTCGGGAGCCGCTCCAGGGTGGCCGCTTCGGTGCCGCTCACGCCACCCGCCGCCTACCGCAACAGTCTCTCAGCAGCGGCACTGCGCGACACAGGAACTAATACGCATTTTTGGACTTTTGGGCGCGACCTGCGCACGCTTCTCGGGCCGGCAGAGGGGCAAGCCTGCGCGGCCAGGCGGCAGGGTTCGCTGCAGCGGCGGGCCGGACGAAGTGCGCGACCGGCTGCGACGCCCGCCGCGCGCTGCGCAATGGGCGCTTACTGCAAGGTGGCGATGTACTCGGCAACCGCGTGCGCTTCAAGCTCCGTGAGCTTGGCGGCGACGGTATGCATCACGGCATTGTCGTTGGTGCGCTCGCGCGTGTTGAACTGCTTGAGCTGGTCCTCGATGTAACGCGGATGTTGCCCGGCCAGTCGCGGCAGTTGCGGCGTGCCGTGCCCGTTGTCGCCGTGGCAGCTGGCGCAGGCAGGCAGGCCCGAGAAGGGATTTCCCTGGCTGAATATATACAGGCCGACGCCGAGCAGCGCCGCGTCGCGCGACTTCTTCGCGGGCACACTCTTGCTCTCGAAAAAGACACCGAGCGCCTGCATTTCGGCCGGCGTCAACTCCGCGGCCTGCGGCTTCATGGTCTCGCTCTTGCGCTTGCCGCTCTTGAAATCGGCGAGCTGCTTGGCGACATACTCGGCATGCTGCCCGGCCAGACGCGGGAAAACAACGCTCGCCGCTTCACCTTCCTTGCCGTGGCAAAGCGAGCAACGCTCGACGACGATCTGCTGGGCACGCGCCTGATCGGCCGCGCTGTCTGCCAGCGCGGGCAGCGCCGACAGAGATGCCAATGCGGCCACGACGCTCGCGCCGAACAACGCACCATGTGGATGAGCCAATTGATTTCTCCTTTGCGTGCACAGACAGTGTGCACAGTGGCTGGATACTAATTCGCGGGCGCCTGCTTTTCAATCGCGCTGATGGCGGCCCCTGTGGCCGCCCGGTGCCGGGCGATCGCCATTGACGAAATTCTGCCGCGTCGCGAACGCGACAGCGGCGGCGGCCAGTGCGCCAGCGGCCTTTGCTTGCCGGTCAGGCGAGCGCGCGAAATCCTGCAGAGCCGAGTCCTGCGGAGCTAAGTCCTGCGGAGCTGAGTCCTGCGGAGCTGAGTCCTGCGGAGCTAGATCCAGCCAAGCCCGAGCCATCACCCACTGCAGCCACCGACTGGTAGGCGGCCGTCGCAGCACTGCCACGTGCCTCGCCCGCCGGCAGCGGCGTCTGTTGCTCCGCGCGTTCCTGAGCGGCCAGTTCGAGGCGCGCCACGCTGGCCATCTGTGCCGCCATGGCCGCGACTTTCCGGTCCTGCGCCGACGGATCGGCGGGCGCCAGTGCCGCGGCGCGAATCTGCTGCGCCTTGGCGATGGTTTCCTCGGGGTCGCCACCGGGCGAGGTGTCGATGCTCACTTCGCCACCGACCGCATAGCGCTGATTGTCCGGGCCGACCTGATAGGTGAAGGTGGCGCCGCCGGCCAGACCGGCGCCTGCCGCCATATGCGCCAGTTCGTGCGTACGCACCTGACGGTCGGTCGCGCTGAGCTGATCGATCAGGCGCAGATCTTCCGGCGAAAGCCCCCCTTCGGCTCGGGCGATGGCACCGGCCCGCGCCGCCACGCTCGCCGCAGCGGCGGCAAAACCCGTCGCGCTGGGCTCGCCCGTTGCGGCCGCCCGGCCGCTCTCGGTGAGCACCGCCGTTTCGGCCGGCCCCGGTTTCTGGCGGTCGACGACACGGGCCGCCCGCTGCTCGGGCGAGACGACCATCCGCAGAACGGAAGCTTGCGCAGCAGCAACGCTGTTGACCACGAGAACCTCTTGAAGCAAAAGACCAGGCCCTGACTATAGACCCGACAGGCAACATTCGCCAACGACTCGACCGCTCGCCTATCTGGCCACTCTCGTCGTTCGCGCCAACAGCCGGCGCAGCAGCGAGCCTCCCGGGTGGGGCTTGCGTTCGCGCATGAACGCCAGGTAGAGCAGCGGCACGGCGAAGAGCGTCAGCACCGTCGAGAACAGCAGTCCCCAGACGATACTCGAAGCCACCGGCCCCCACAACAGGCTCTTGCCGCCGAGGCCAAAGGCCAGCGAGAACAGGCCGCCGATGGTCGTCGTGGTGGTGATCAGGATCGGCACCACGCGCCGCCGACCGGCCTGGACCAGGGCGTGCATGCCGCCCATGCGCTGGCTACGCTCGTTGGCCGCATCGATCAGGACGATTGCCGAGTTGACGCCGATGCCGGTCAGCGCGATCACCCCGTAGAGCGTGTACAAGGACAGCGGATTGCCCGACAGCGCCAGCCCGAAAGCGACGCCAGTGAAAGCCAGCGGCACGGTCACCAGGATCATCAGCGGCTGCCAGTAGCTGGCAAACTGCGCGGCGAGAATCAGGTAGATCAGGCCGACGCCGAGCAGGAACAGCTTCTTCATCGCATCGAGGCTTTCTTCGATGTCCTCCAGCTCGCCGGAAAAGTCGAGGCTGACGCCGGGATGCGCGGCGCGGATCCTGTCCCATTCGCTGGCAATGATCGCGTTGGCCGCCGCCGTATCGGTGAGCGTCTTGTCGAGACTGGCTTCGACGGTAATCGTGCGACGCAGATTGTAGTGACGGATGAAACCGCGACCCGGGGTGATTTCCTCTTCGACGAGCGCACCGAGGCGGCTGATCTGGCCATCCGGAAGGGCAATCGGTTCGTTCAGGAAGGTTGCCGGGTCGAGGCGTTGGGTACGCTCGGAACGCACGCGCACCTCGATCTTGTCGCCCTCGTCGCGTGTAAATGCGACCACCTCGCCGTCGACGGCGATGCGTACCTGGCGGGCCAGTTGCGCAGCATTCAAGCCGGCCTTGCGCAGCGCGTCGCGGTCGAGCCGCAGGCTCAGTTGCGGGCGACCGGGAACGTTATCGTCCTGCACGTCGCGCGCGCCGGGGATTTTGGCGGTGATGGCCTTGAGCGCGTCGGCAGCGGCCTGCAGTTTCGCGAAGTCGTCGCCGCGCACCTTGACGCTGATCGCCTTGCCGGCTGGCGGCCCGCCCGAGAGCACGGTGAAGCTCTTGCGTCCGAGACCCGGCACCGCTTCGACGCTGGCGCGCATCGCCTCGACGGCCTCGTCGACCCCGCGCGCGCCCTTGGCCATCGGGTTCAGCGAAACGATCACCTGCCCGTAGGGGTCGCCATAGAGCGGCTCGGTCTCGGTGAACTTGACGCCGGCGTTGGCATAGACCGAGCGTGCCTCGGCGCCCGGCCCGACACCCTTGAGCTGGCTGCGTACCACCTGCTCGACGGCCTTGGTTTCGGCCAGCGTGTCTTCGAGCGTCGCCGTCGCCGGCATGTCGACGTTCACGTAAATGATCCGTATCGGATCGAAAGCGAAGAACTGCACGCGAATCACGCCGGTGGCGACCAGCGCCACGGCGGCCACCACCGCCGCCAGGGTCAGCGCCGCGAAGCGCTTCGGCCGGCGCAGCGCATACGCCAGCGCCTGCCCGTAGCGCAGGCGAATGCGGCGATTGAAACGGTTGCGCCAGCTTTGCAGGCGTGACGGCTGATCGAGACGTAGCCTGGTGACGACGATGTGCACCGGCATCATCCAGAAGGCCTCGAAGAGCGAGATCAGCAGCGCCAGGGTGACCACGAAAGGAATGATGAACATGAACTTGCCGACGATTCCGGGCAGCAGCATCAGCGGCAGGAAGGCGGCCATGGTCGTCGCCACCGAGGCCAGCACCGGTGC
>LBIU01000042.1 GCA_000987445.1 Candidatus Accumulibacter adiacens
GGGGTCGACGACGGCGAGCTTGAAGCCGGGTCGGTCCGGGTGCGGCGCCATCGAGATCGCGGCGTAGGGGCAGTCGACATGGCAGCGGTCGCAGCCGGTGCAGTTGGCGGGGTCGACGACGGCGACCGGCTGTGCCTTGGCGTGCGGCAGCAGGGGCAGGGCGAAGAGCAGCGCCGTCAGCCCGAAAAGCAGCGACCAGACGATCGCCGGCGAAGTCAGGTCGGTGAGCGGATGGATGAAGAGGATGAACCAGTCGAAGGCGAGTTCGCCGGGAACGGTCGCCAGATCGGCCGGCGGGTTGCTGAGCGCCGGTTGCAACAGGGCGAGCAGGGTCAGGGCCGCGGCGGTGGCCAGCATCACGCGCCGCGTCGGCAGGTAGTCGACCTGGCTGACGCGATGAACGTGCGCCCACAGGCCGAGGATCAGCAACAGCGGCACGCCGAGATGGATGAAGACCAGGACGGTGAAGAAGCGGTCGCTGATGGTGTCGGAGGAGAGGAAGTTGCGCGCCGAGGGCTCGCTGAAGATCGGCAGCCAGTCGAGCAGCTCGCTGGTGGCGGTGGCCGACACCTGCGCGAGCTGGTCCCAGACGATCCAATAACCGCCGATTCCGGCGATATAGGCCAGCCAGATCAGTGGGATGCCGGTCATCCATGAGTACAGGCGAAAGCCGTAATAGCGGCCGTACGACCATTCGCGAAGCAGGTGCAGCATCATCACCAGCATGAAGCCGTCGGAGGCATAGCGATGCAGGCTGCGCAGGACGCCGCCGAGGTACCACTGTTCCTGCGAGAGATGGCCGATCGAGTTGTAGACGGCGTCGATGCCGGTATCGAGGACGGTGTACAGATACAGGCCGCTGCCGACGACGATCCACAGCAGGTAGAGACCCATGGCGCCGAGATGGCGCAGGGGGTTGTCCCGACCTCCGAACGGGGCGTCGAAGGCTTCTTCAACACGCAGAAAGACGCTCTTTGTGCCGTTGCGCAATGCTGCGTGGAAGCTCACGTGCCTGGGGCCTCTGATGCGTTGGTGAGAATAATTATTAGCCGCTGATTATATAGAGTGCGGGCGGGAGGCGACTTGACCCGAGTCAAATCCAAAAGCGGGCTGCGTGAGCCAGGCCAGGAGCGCGCTGGCGCGGGTCGGTGGGTGCCGCCAGGGAAGGCGCCCGGTGCCGCTGCGGCCCTAGGCGCCTTCGGCAAAACCCTGTTGTCGCCAGGCCTCGAAGATCATCACCGCGACCGCATTCGAGAGGTTCAGGCTGCGCTGTCCCGGCCGCATCGGCAGGCGCAGGCGCTGATCCTCGGCAAACTCGCCCATCACCTCGGCCGGCAGGCCGCTGGTCTCCTGGCCAAAGACGAAAACGTCATCGGCGGCAAACGCCGGCGTGTCGAAACGTCGTGCGCCGCGGGTGGTGATCGCGAAGCGGCGTCGCCCGGCCAATGCCTGCTTGCAGGCGTCCCAGTCGGGGTGACGGAAAACGCGCGCGAACTCGTGGTAATCGAGGCCGGCACGCTTCAGCGAGCGATCCTCCCAGCGAAAGCCGAGCGGTTCGACGAGGTGCAGTTCGCAACCGGTGTTGGCACACAGGCGGATGACGTTGCCGGTGTTCGGCGGGATCTCGGGGCGGAAGAGGACGACAGCGGTCACGGCGTCTTGGGCTGGTCGCGGCGCCGGTTCTTCCAGAAGTTGAAGGACAGATAGATCATGAAGCCGACGAAGGTCAGGAAACCGGCGAACATGAAGTACAGCGAGTAGTCGGTGCGGTACTTGCCGGTGACCGGATCGTAGACCGAGCAGAGGATGCGCACGCGTTGCATGATCTCCTGCAGGGTGTTCATTTCCGGCGGGATCGCGGAACCGGTGATCAGCAGCTTGAGCGGTTCGGCGAGGTCTTCGGCGGTGAACTTCTCGCCATAGACCTGGCGGACGATGGTGCCCTCGGAATCGACCATCGTCACCTGGTTGAGGTGGTCGAAGCCGGCGGTGGTGGCAATGAAGCGGAAGCCGAAATGCGCGGTCAGGTCGTCGACGATCACCGCTGCCGGACTGAGGAAATTCCAGTTCGGCAGGTCAATCCCATACTGCCGGGAGAAATCCTTCAGTGCCGCCGGCGAGTCGAAGGGCTGGTTGAAGCCGATGCTGATGACGTTGAAGCGATCGGCGCCCATCACGCTGACCGTGTCTTCGAGCGCTTTCTGGAGATTCCGGGTGGTCGTCGGGCAGACCTGGAAACAGGCGGTGTAGATGAAGTTGACCAGCAGCGGCTTGCCCAGATAACGCGACAACTCGACCGGCTTGCCGTCGCGGTCGAGCAGCACGAAGTCGCCGAGCGGCCGGCCGATGGCCGCTTGCGAGAAAGCGAAAGCGGCTTTCTCGTCGAGCGCGGTCAGCGTCAGGTCGCCGCGCAGCAGTCCCTGCGGGCGCGCGGTGAGCTTGGGCTTGTCGACCACGGTTTCATCGGTGGCGAGAGCGGATGCGGCGAGCGAGGAAACGGTGAGCGACGAACCGGCGAGAAAGAGAAGCGACGCCAGCAGGGCGCGAAAAGCAGGACCAATCATCGAAACATGCCAGTGGTGGATCGGAAACGTCAGGGCGTCTCGGTGTCAGGACGCGAATTGACTGTCCACGATGGCGGCCAGCAGCACCAGTGTCAACTGGATCAACGACGCATGGAAGCAGGCCATCGCCGATTTGCGCTGGGTGTCGCGAGTCAGCAGCCAGGCTTTGTGGATGAACAGGAAGCCCCCCGTGGCGGCGCCGACGAAGTAGATCGCTCCGAGTCCGAAAGCCAGCGGCACGAAGGAGGCGGCGACCAGGGCCAGGGTACTGAAGAAGATGGTCTTGGCGGCCCGCTGGTCACCGACGACCACCGGCAGCATGGGCACCCCGGCGGCGGCGTAGTCGTCGCGGAAGGCGATGGCCAGACTCCAGAAGTGCGGCGGGGTCCACAGGAAGAGAACCAGCGCCAGCGCCAGCGGCACGGCGCCGAGGTGCGGGTCGGCGGCGGTGGCGCCGGCGAGGACCGCCCAGCTACCGGCCAGGCCGCCGAAGACGATGTTCAACCAGGTGCGGCGCTTGAGCCAGACGGTATAGACGATGGCGTAGAAGAAGGCGCCGAGGAAAACGAAAAGCGCGGACCAGGCATTGAGCGCCATCCACGCCGCACCGACCGAGAGCACCATCAGCGCGCCGATCAGCAGCAGCCAGAGCGGCCCGTGGCGCAGCTCGCCGGTGACGAAGGGGCGCTTGCTGGTGCGCGCCATCAAGTGGTCGCTGTCGTGCTCGTAGTACTGGTTGAAAGCGCCGGCGCTGGCCGAGGAAACGAGGACCGAGAGGGTCAGCACCAGCAGTTGCAGCGGACTCAGGCTGGGCCCGGCGCCAACTGCCAGGCCGGCCAGGGCGGTAAAGGTGATGACTACGCCGATACGCAGTTTGAAGAGGCCCAGAATGGCACGGAAGGGAAAGCCGGAAGTGCTGTTCGGTGGGAGCGTGGAGTGCATGAGTCTCGGTGGCGCAGCGAAGGGGAAAAAGAGGCGGTCGGG
>LBIU01000381.1 GCA_000987445.1 Candidatus Accumulibacter adiacens
GCCCGATTCATCGGGCGATGCGGCGCGCGAAACACAGATCAAGGCATTGGAATACAGCCGCGCTCAGGCGTGCTCGATGGGTGGCGCCACCTTGAAGATCTCCGCCAGCGTGGTCACCCCGGCGGCCACTTTCATCGCCCCCGAGATGCGCAAGGGCTTCATGCCTTCGCGGAAGGCGAGCTCGCGAATCTTGGCGATATCCCTGTTTTCGCTGATCGCCAGCTTGACGTCCGGGGAAAGCATGAGAATCTCGTATAGACCGACGCGCCCGAGGAAGCCGGTCATGCGGCATTCGAGACAACCCACCGAGCGATAGAAACGCGCCGGACGGTTGGCTTTCCATGGCGCCACCAGCTGCGCCCACATCGTCTCCTCGACCGCATTCGCGTCGTGCTCCTGCTTGCAGTGCGGACAGAGAATGCGCACCAGACGCTGCGCCATCACCCCGAGGACGGTGGCGCTGAGCAGGTAGGAGGGGACGCCGAGATCGAGCATGCGGGTGATCGCCGCCGGGGCGTCGTTGGTGTGCAGGGTGGACAGCACGAGGTGGCCGGTGAGCGCCGCCTGGATCGCCACTTCGGCGGTTTCGAGGTCGCGGATTTCGCCGATCATGATGATGTCCGGATCCTGGCGCATCAGTGCCCGCACGCCCTGCGCAAAACCGAGGTCGATGACCGTCTGTACCTGCAATTGGTTGAAGGCCGGCTCGACCATTTCGATCGGGTCTTCGATGGTGCACACATTGACCGCCGGCGTCGCCAGCTGCTTGAGCGTCGAGTACAGCGTCGTCGTCTTGCCCGACCCGGTCGGGCCGGTGACCAGGATGATCCCGTTCGGCCTTTCGGACATCGTTTTCCAGCGCGTCTGGTCGTCGTCGGTAAAGCCCAGCTCGGTGAAATCGCGGACCAGCACTTCCGGATCGAAAATGCGCATCACCAGCTTCTCGCCGAAGGCGGTCGGCAGGGTCGACAGACGCAGCTCGGCCTCCTGGCCGTCGGCGGTACGCGTCTTGATGCGCCCATCCTGCGGCCGGCGCTTCTCGACGACGTCCATGCGCCCGAGAATCTTGACCCGGTTGACCATCGCCGCCATGACGCTCATCGGAATCTGGTACACCTGATGCAGCATGCCGTCGATGCGGAAGCGAACGATGCCGATTTCGCGCCGCGGTTCGATGTGGATGTCGCTGGCCCGCTGTTCGAAAGCGTACTGCCAGAGCCAGTCGACGATATTGACGATGTGCTGGTCGTTGGCGTCGAACTGGCGATTGGTCCGGCCGAGCTCGACCAACTGCTCGAAGGACGACAGATTGCCGCCCTGGCCGCCAAGCTGTGCCGCTTTCTTGACCGAGCGCGCCAGATTGTAGAACTCGATCAGATAGCGCGCGACGTCGACCGGATTGGCCAGCACGCGGCGGATGTCCTTCTTGACGATGGCGCGGATCTCCTTCTCCCACTCGCGCAGAAACGGCTGCGTCGTGGCCACCAGCACTTCGCGCGTCGTCACCTTCACCGGCAGGATGCCGAAACGCGTCGCATAGGCACTGGACATGACTTCGGTCACCGCCGTGAAATCGACTTTCAGGGGATCGATATGGTGGTATTCGAGGCCCACTCTGGCAGCCAGCCACTCGCCGAGCATTTCCAGGTTCAAGGGACGCGGCGACTCGTGCAGGGATCGCCATTTCTGGTCGGCGATGATCACCAGGGGATGCGCCGAAAGGCGATTGAGGCGACTGTCCCTGAGCAGCTGATCGGCGTCCGGGCGCTTGACCAGCGAATCGTCGACCAGCCAGCCGAGGAGCTCGGCGAGCGTCAGGCGATGATCGTAAACGGTACCGACGGGGACTTCGGGCATGACGACTGTTCCTGGGCGATGAGCGGCAACTATACCCGACATGGCCGGCGAGTTCGACCGCAGGCAATGCCGACGGCAAGAGCGTGTAAGATACCAGCGCTGCCGCTGGCAGCCGCCGTTTTCGCCAGTTTTCCCGCTTTCCCGCCGGCCCGCGAAACAGGAACCGGGAGGGCAACGCCACCAGAACCAGCCAGGAGATCGACATGAAGATGGGCTCACTGATCGTCGCCGTACTCGCCGCCAGCCTCTTCGCAGTGCCGGCCATCGCCCAATCGGGGGCCGGCAAGGACACCACGACAAGCACGGATGGAACCAGCGCCGCCATGCAGGGCGCCGGCTATCGCCGGGGAGTGCTGGGCACGCGCGGCCCATCCGATTGCAGCCGGAGCAAGGATCCCGAACAGTGCGCCGCCCGCCGGGCTGCTCATCGCCAGGTTTACGAGGCCTGCCGCGACAAGCGGGGCAGCGCGCACGAGCAGTGCCTGCATCAACAGGCAGCGCAGTTCGACTGCGGGCAGGCGCGCATCCCGGCGCAGTGTGCGCAACGCAAGACGGCCTACGCCCTGTGCAAGGGCAGGACCGGGCCGCAATTCCGCAACTGCGTCCTGCAGAAGACCCTGCCGGCAGACTGCAGCAGGGCCAGCGACGCCGCCGTCTGCCAGCAACAGGACAGGGCCCGCAAGCTGTGCGCCGCCAAGAGCGGTTCGCAACATCGGGAGTGCGTGCTCGAGGTCCTCGGCACGGGGCAATGAGGCTGAGGCGGGCTACGGCGGCAGCCCGGCCGGTGCTACTGGAGCGCCGCGCGCCAGCGTTCGAGCTTGCTGGCGAACGCCAGGGTGTAGGCCGGGCTGCTCGACGGCAGCAGCCGCGTTTCGTAGCCACGCGCCTGAAACCAGGCGGCCAGCTTGCCGGCCGTCTGCCCGTTGAAGCAGACCCGCTGCAGCTGCGGCGCTTCCATCGACAGCCGTGAAAAATCGTTGACTTCGGGCGACCGGATCGCCGCGTCGAGCGCGCCCTGGCGCTGGCAGTGGCGATAGACGTCCCAGACGCCGAAGCCATGCCGCAACAGGCAATGCTGCCGCGCCGGGTAGTCCAATTCGGCCAGGGGCTCGTCGAAGACAGCGCCGAGCAGGCGCCAGAACTGGTTCTGGCGATGCCCGTAGTAACGCTGTGCCGCCAGGGATGCCGGCGACGGAAAACTGCCGAGAATCAGGATCCTGACCCCGGCATCGAGAATCGGCGGCAGGCCGTGCAGGCGTTCTGCCGGTGGCCCGCCGCCGGCGCTCACTTGCCGGCGCTACCCAGCGACAGGGCCAGCATCAGGTCGTTGATGCGCTTGACGAAACCAGCCGGATCTTCGAGCGCGCCGCCTTCGGCGAGGATCGCCTGCTCGAGCAGCAGATTGGCCCAGTCGTCGAAGCGCGTTTCCTCGTACTTGAGACGCTGCACCGCCGGGTG
>LBIU01000382.1 GCA_000987445.1 Candidatus Accumulibacter adiacens
CAGACGAAGTACCGTAACCAGGTACTCACGACCCGCTCGGTGCACCAGGATGGGAGCAAGCTCTACGTGGAACTGAGCTTCGGGCTGGTCAGGGACGCCAGCGGCGCAATCGTCGGTTCCCTGGCCATCGGCCGCGACTGCACTGCGCGCCACCTCAAGGCAGTCGCGCAGTCTTCTGCGAGCTGCGCGAGGCGAACCGAGTGATTACCAGCGTTCCGGGGTTTTCGACTCCGGCCGCCGGAACAGAGGCGCCGCTGGAAATGCTTTCGGCCTGCCACGGCAGGATCGCAACGCAGTGCGCGACCTTGCGGCGCCTGGTTCCACACCTGCAGGCCCACGGCGTCGATGACCAGGCGCGTGCAGCAGCGACCAGGGTGATGCGCTACTTCGACAGCGCCGCAAGGCACCATCACGCCGATGAGGAAGATGACCTTTTCCCGGCCTTGATCGAGTCCATGGCCGGCTCGGACGCCATCTGCCTGCGCGAAATGATCGACTGCTTGAAAGCCGATCACCGCGCACTGGAAGCGTGTTGGCGACAGCTGCGCGGCCCCCTCGAAAGCATCGTCGCCGGCGCGCAGGTGTCACTGGTCGCTGACGATGTCGAAGCGCTGGTAGTTCGCTATGAGGGCCACATCGAGCGCGAGGAAAAGGAACTCCTGCCGATGGCTGCACGCTTGTTGAGCGATGATGATCTGGCTCGCGTCGGCCGTGCGATGCGCGAGCGCCGGGGAATCGACGAGGCTTAGGCTTGGAGGTCGCGCATGCGACTCTGAAAACGCCCTTCTGCCCTCTGCGGGAGAAGGCGAAACCGATGCGATCATGACGCAGTACGCGTCGATCAGTCACCTGCCAGCCGTTGTCGTAAATCGCCTAGCCGCGAAGCGCCATTCGCCGCCTTGCCCCGTGGATCCGGTCAGAGCATCGTGCTTTTCCCTACCGAAAAAAGGCGCCTGCGCAGAGTCTTGGTCTGCGCAGGGCCAAGCACACAATTCTGGGCAAAAGCCGAGGACTGCGTGCGGGTGCTCTCAAATCCAAATCCCACCCTTACCGCCCGACGGGCGATGACCCGCGCGTGCTCCGGGCCGGCGATCCACGGGCGCACCGTGCAAGATGGTCGCCGCTCGTTGCAAGCATCACCACAGCCAGGTCGTGCGTGCTTTTTGCACCCTCGCCGGCGCTCTCGACGAAATGGCGCGCTCCTGCATTTCCGCCAGCTGGCGCAGGGAAGCGTCAGGCCTGGCATTGGACAGGCAGAAGCTGAGCGTCTCCCCATCCATTTCACGGCGTACCAGGAGATGCCAATGGTCAGCCGACGCAGATTTGCCGTCCCAGATCCATATCCTCCGGGTCAGGTAGTCGGCCCTCAGCTTGCGCTTTCGATTCTCCGCGCCCGTGATCAAGAGCCGCCGCCAGTCTGCCGTCGACTGAGCAGACATCCAGGCGATCACGGAAGTGGGCGCCAGCTTTTCGCGTAAGCGTAGTGACGCGCGAACCCACGGCGATCTGCCATCCGACACGCCTGGCTGCGGTTCGTCGAAATAGACGGCCCTATCCGGGTGAATCTCCACCAGGAAAGTCTCCCCCGCGCTATCCAGTTCGCCGGGGAGCCACGGCAGGTGGCCGTAGGCACCATCGAAAGCAAGGAAGGAGAAGAGGTAACCGTCCCGGCGAGAGCGCCGCGCAACGTCGAAGGCGATTGCACGTCGGCGACCGACCTCCTGGGTTGCCACGGCCACCTCGAGGCACGAGATGGCGGTACTCCAGGTGGGCAGCGGAGGCAGCTCGGAGTCCAGCAGAGCCACGACGCTCTTGCCGGCCAACGCCGCGAGGCCCGCCGCAGCTGCCTCGTTGCCGGCCACGGTCGCAGTGCTTTCGCCGTAGCTGATGGCCGGCACCGACGCCAAGCTGCTCATTCCTGCATCTCCACGCAGACCGTCTACTTCATCTTGGCAACGTAGGCATCCATCACCAGGTCGAGGTCTTTCTGGATTTCCTTGTTGTACGGCTTGTTGAGGACGGTTTTCTCCTTGAGCTTCCACTCCGGCGTGGCGTCGGCAAGCGCCTGAACCAGTTCCCAACGGTAGGTGAAGGTCTTGCCACTCAAACTGCGCAAGGCCTCCATGCGCTCCGGCTCAATCACGTTCAGCTTTTCCAGGGCCGCGAATTTGGCCGGGTCCACCGTGATTGCTTCGACCAGAGACTCGTCGACAAGCTTCAGGCCGGTCTTGTAAGGCAAATCCGGCAGAGCCTTGTCGATGGCGCTCTTGAGCCCGCCCGAAGTAGTGAAGTTCTTGCCGACCACCGCCGACAACGCCTTGGCGTCCACCGCATCGCCATGATGAACCAGCAACTGATTGGAGAGACGATATTCCGAGGGGTTGTAGACGGTTTGTCCGAAAACGTTTTGCAGAAAGAAAAGAAAGACGTAGCAAACCAGCGCCGCGATGACCGGTGTCTGAATCCAGGCCAGGCCAATACGCCCGACGACGCTCCATTTGATGTTCTTGGCGTTCTTGATCAGCCCGATGCCGACCACGCCGCCGACGACTGCCTGCGAACTCGATACCGGTACCAGAGGGATCGTCGGCAGGCCAATGGATGCCAACGCATACTCCAGACCTTCGGAAGCGAAGAGGAACAGAACCAGCGAAGTGGAGATGATCACCACAAAGGCACCGACCGGTGTCAGCGGGGCGATCGACGCGCCCACGGTCATCATCACCCTCTGGGCGTAGCTGAACACGCCAACAGCGATGGCCACACCACCGAGCAGGAACAGCTGCTGCAAACCAGAGAACTCGAACACCCCGGCGTGCAGATCCCGGAACGGATTCGCCCCGATGAACACACCCATCACATTGCCGATGTTGTTGGCGCCCAGCGAATACGCGCCCAAAGCGCCGGCAACGACCAGCCCGATGCGCGTCAAGGCATCCAGACGAATGATGTGAATCTTCGACTTCTCGAGCCACTTCATCACGCCCTTGTAGAGGAAGTAGCTGAAGAAGCCGGTGAGCACCGGGCTGGCGATCCAGGTGGCGCAAATGGTCTTGAAGACGCTGTAGTCGGTCACCGAACCGGTGAACATGTTCCAGCCGATGATTGCGCCCACCACGGCCTGGGTCGTGGACACCGGCAAGCCGGTGATGGTCATCCAGGCGACCACGGCGGCGGCCGAAAAAGCCACCATGAAGGCGCCGCCAAGCGCGTTGATCGCGCCGAGCTTGGACAAGGTGTGTGCGGCTCCGGCACCGCTGACGATCGCACCGAGAATGACGCCGATCGTCAGAATGATCGCCGCCGTCCGGAACTTGACCATCCGCGAGGCGACCGCCGTGCCAAAGACGTTGGCCGCATCGTTGGCGCCCAGCGACCACCCCAGGAACAAACCGCTGGAGAGGTAAAGGAATATCGTAGGATCCATAGTCTCGGCGTCTCCCTGACCTTAGTCCAAGCGCTTGATGGTGTAGATCGCCAGCCAGTCGGCGACGTCCTCGGATTCATCGGCGATCTTGTCGATCGCATCAATGAAGCGGCGCAGGTGCAACTTTTCGGCCAGAGGCAGGGAAGACCCGAAGACGGCGCGTTTCAGCTTGTCGGCCGCGCGGTCGGCGTCCTTTTCATAGAACATCACCTTATGCAGGTGATCGCGAACCGATTGGATGTCACGCAGGAAAGCCCGCGACGCGAGCACGGTGCTCTCCACGGCCATGGACACGTTTTCCGCCAGTTGCCGCAGGTCGGCGTGCAGCTCCTGAGGGAAAGCGGGCCGCTCGATGTCGAACGACACCATTGTCTCTTCCATGACATTGAGCAGGCAGTCCAGATCTTCCAGCAAACTCAGAACGTCGCCGCGAAAATCAGGGATCAGTGCCAAGGTATAGAGCTCGTGCTCAACCTGGCGACGCAGCTCGTCCCCTTTGTGCTCCAGTTCGTTGAGTTGCTGCAGCTTGGCCACCAGGTCGCCATTGCCTGTTGACTCTAGGTACGCCCCAATGGCTGAGCGAAACGCAATGCCGCCCTGGGAAACGGTGTCGAGAAAGGAATCGAAGTGCGCTTCCACTTCTCTGGTGGTGTGAAACAGGCGCAGCTTGCTCTTGTCCATTAACGTCTCCTTGTTGCCGGTGTGAAAATGCTCGGTAACTACAACCAATGACTGCCGGAGATGTCGCCGTTGCCGCACGGCCGAGGCGACAGCACATCGTGCTCCCCGACGTTGAACGCAAATGGCGAAATGGTGACCGCCGGGCGGCGTCGCTGCTGTCCGTGACGCTGCGCTCGTGTGCACTTTTTGCCGATGGCAAGCTTGACCACGACCGCCCTCCCCGGCTGGTGTCGATGATTGCTGCAGGAATGCTCGACACGGCCGGATCGGTCGCGGCAAATCCGGCTGACAACGCCGCTGGCCGGGCTCCAGTGAACGCGGCAAACGGTTTCTCCGCAGCTGATAGAGCACAGATCGTGCCACCAACCAGTCAGGTGAGACTTCACCCGCTGAATCAGCTACCTGGCGGCAGGAGTCGGTGCCGCGCGACATCTCTTTGGGGTGCAACAAAATGAACGCCTGCCGTCCGCAGCGACCACTACAGCAATGTATTTTGTAGCTACATCAATATTTTGGGTCCGCTGCCCAGGGGTGGCGCGCAACGACGCTTCGTTACACCCTGTCTCCGGCGACCCGTGCTGGCGACTGCCGTGGGGGGCTTGCTGGCTGTGCGACGGTCGGGACCAAGGTCGGCGCGGGAATCGCTGCGCGCCTCCGATTTACCCACTCGGCCGGATTGCGCACCCGCACCGCTTTCTCTTTCTGCTAAGCTCCCGGCCGACAACCCGTCGCGGTCCGCAAGTTGCTGCCGCAGCATTCTTCCCAGCTCCGCTCGGATGATCATCAATGTTCGACCAGCTACGAAAATATGCCGCCGCCTACGCCGTGGCGATCGGTGGGATTTTGCTGACCTGCTTGTCGTCGTGGAACGTGCGCGAAGAGCTGCAAAGTAGCCATCGAAAGGAATTTCAGTGGGCGGCCAGTGATCGCGTCGAGTCGGTACGCGCCGTTGTCGACCAGGGACTGGACGCCCTGCTGGAAATTCGCGGCTTGCTATACGCAGCACAGGAAATCGACGAGAGCGAGCTCAGCGTGTTCGCCGACGCCATCCTGCAGCGTCGCCCGTACATCGACAGCCTGCTCTGGGCGCCGCAGCTGAGCGCAGCGCGGCAAGATCTGTCACCGGCGGTCGCTGCCAGCCCGCCGCCAACAGCCGCAGCGGCGGCGGGTATGGCGGTGGTCACCGGAAGCGAGCAAGGGCTTCGTATCCCCGTTGTCCTGGCCGCGTCACGCACGCTCTCCCAACTCGCGAAAGGCATCGACCTGAACACCAGCAGCGAGCTCGCGGCGCTGTTCGCTCGGGCGCGGGAAAGCGGCAAGATTGCCGTCAGCGGGCGCATGACGCTGGCCCGCCCGGGACAGGAAAGCCTGGCGGTCATCTATGCCGCATTGCCGATCTATGCACCGCAAAGCGCGCGCAGCCACGCGACCCCCCTGGGCTTCGTGCTTGGCGTCTATGACCTCGCGGAAATGATCCACTTCGCCATAAAACGCCTCGAACCCCGCGGCGTCGAGGTCCTGGTGCGCGACGAAACGGCTGGCGACGAGGCGCAGTTCCTCCACTTTTACGCCAGCCGCCTGGAGCCCGGCTCCACCGCCACGGCCACCGGTTCGCTACCGGAGCAGGACGCGGAGCAGCCGCGGATGGTGGCCACGATTCGCGTCGGCGACCGAAGCTGGATGGTGATCTGCGTGGCCACGCATACCTTTCGTAGCGCAGAGGCCTTCACCGAAGCGCACTGGTTAGTGATGATCGGCGGCCTCCTGTTCACGGCGCTGCTCAGCTTCTACCTGGTGCGCAGTCGGCGCGAACTGGACAATCGAAGTCAGCTCGCAAAAACGATCGTCGAGCGCGAAGAGTTGCTTCGCCAGCTGGCGGAAACGGTCGATGTCGTTTTCTGGGCGACCAACGCCGAAGCGACCCGCCTGGAGTATATCGGCCCCGCTTTCCGGCACATCACCGGCGATGACGGCATGCTGGACTGTTCCAGGCCGTCGCTCTTGCTCGACGTCTTCGCGCCCAAGGACCGACGCCGACTGAGCGCAGCGATTGCCGACTTGCAGGCGGATGGTGGGCATTTTGCGGTGATCCTTCCCGTGTCGCGTGATCTCCAGGGTCAGCGCGATTTGCGCTGGCTGCGCGTCTGCGGCTTCCCGGTTCGTGCGCCGGGCCGCAGCTTGAGCCGTATCGTCGGCTTTTGTGAGGACATCACCGAGCACAAGCTGGCCGAGGATGCGCTGCGTGACTCGGAAACGAAGTTACGAACCTTGTTCAATCATTCGCCCGACCTGATTTTCACGGTCGACGAGCAGGCCCGGATCCTGTTCGCCAATCGGCCGTTGCCGCAGCCACTTGCCGGCGCGGAGGAAAAGCGCTCCGAACTGGCTCTGCCAGCACATGTTCGCGACGCCTACCTGGAAAAGTTGCGGCTGGTATTTGGCAGCGCTCAGATCGAACACTGCCAGTACACTGCCGACGATGCGACCTGGTGGGAAATTCGCCTGGTGCCGATCGGTTCGGACGATGTGGCCAAAACGGGAAGGTCGATGACCGCCGTGATGGTGGTGATTACCGACATCACCGAGAACCGGAAACTACAGTGGCAGGCGATCCGCAATGCGCGCCTGGCCTCGCTCGGCGTCCTGTCGGCAGGCATTGCGCACGAAATCAGCAATCCCAATCACGCGATCATGGCCAATGCCGCCCTGTTGGCCCGCATCTGGCAGGATGCCCTGCCCATTCTTGCCGAATACGAACAGGAGCAAGGGGATTTTCTGCTCGCCGGCCTGAGCTTTGCGCAGGCACGCGAGACCATTTCACGCGGCATGGCCGACGTGGGTGAAAACGCCAAGCGGATCCAGAAAATCATCGGCAATCTGAAACACCTGGGTAGACAGGATCACGGACATATGGATGAACTCGCCGATATCGCGAAAATCCTCAAGGCCGTACTGACCTTGCTCGATGCGCGCATCCGAAAGGAAAGCGATTCCCTGACCCTGGCTCTGCCGGAGGCCTTGCCGACCGTCAGAGGCAATGTCCAGCAGCTCGAACAGGTGTTCATCAACGTCATCGTCAATGCCCTGGAGTCGCTGCCGGATCGCAGCTGCTCGGTGAGAATTACCGCCGGACTGGACCGCTCCGGCAGCCGCATCATCGTCCGCGTGGAGGACCAGGGCACAGGCATGAGCGACGAGGTCATGGCCCACATCAGTGAGCCGTTTTTCACCACCAAAGCTGAAAGTGGTGGCACCGGGCTGGGTCTGTCCATCTCGTCATCGATCGTCGAGAAACACGGAGGGCGATTGCGCTTCGAGTCCAACAAGAGTTCTGGAACAACGGTGAGCATCGATTTGCCGGTGATCAAGGAGGCGTGAATGAAAGAGAAGTCCCCGGCCAGCGGGCCGGTCTTCCTGGTCGATGACGACCCCTCGGTCCTGTACGCGACGGCGGCGGTGCTGCACAGCGCTGGCGTCGCCAGAATCGAGACCATCGACGACAGTCGGGAACTGCTGCCGGCGCTCGAACGGCAGCCAGCCAGTACCATTCTTCTCGATCTCTTCATGCCGCATGTCACCGGCCACGAACTGCTGCCGGAGATCGTCCGCCTCTACCCGCAGCTGCCGATCGTCGTCATGACCGCTGCTCAGGACGTCGAGACCGCAGTGCTGAGCATGAAAGAAGGCGCTTTCGACTACCTCGTCAAGCCGGTCGAGGAAGGCCGGCTGGTGGCCAGTGTCCGGCACGCACTGGAGGTACAGTCGCTGCGCCGTGAGATGGGCGTCCTCAAGCACTATCTGTTGTCGGATTGCCTGCAGCACGGCGAGGCATTTGCCGGCATCGTGACCAACAGCCGCAAGATGCGGGCGCTCTTCCAGTACATCGAAGCAGTCGCTGGATCGGCAGAGCCGGTGTTGATCTCCGGGGAGACCGGAGCCGGCAAGGAAATGTTCGCCCATGCCCTGCACAAACTCAGTGCTCTGCCAGGGCCGTTCGTGCAGGTCAATGTCGCCGGCCTCGACGACACCCTCTTTTCGGACACCCTCTTCGGCCACCGCAAAGGCGCTTTCACCGGTGCCGACGAGAACCGTGCCGGCCTGATCGCTCAGGCCAGCGGCGGCACCCTCTTCCTGGACGAGATCGGCGATTTGTCGATGGCCTCGCAGGTCAAACTCCTGCGCCTGCTGCAGGAGCATATGTACTTCCCATTGGGCTCCGACGTGGCCCGTCCCAGCGACGCACGCGTCGTCTGCGCCACCAACCACAACCTCGCCCAGCTGATGCGCCAGAACCAGTTCCGATCCGATCTCTTTTTTCGGCTCTCGGTGCACCAGGTTGAAGTGCCGCCGCTACGCCAGCACACCGAGGACCTCACGCTGCTCCTGCGACATTTTCTTGACGAAGCGGCAGCGGCGATCAAGAAACCTGCACCCGAACCATCGAACGAGCTGATCACCCTGCTCTCGAACTACCATTTCCCGGGCAACGTGCGCGAGCTGCGGGCCATGGTCTTCAACGCCATGGCCTTGCATCGCGGCGGTTCGGTACTGGCCATGGACAGCTTCCGCCAAGCCATCCAAAAGCAACAGCAGCAACGTGCCGACTTCCCGGTGGCAGAGGCCTCCGACGAGCTGCCGATCGTCATCCCGGGACGTTTCCCGACCCTTGACGAGGTTGAAGAGGCCATGGTCGCGGAAGCGCTCCGCCGCGCCAAAGGCAACCAGGGGGTCGCCGCGACGCTGCTCGGACTGTCACGCCCGGCGCTCAACAGACGGCTGGCGAGACGAGCGCTGCAAGCGAATTCATGAGCGCTGCGCCGCGGCGCAAGGCGCGGCTTGCCAGCGCGCGGCGGAAATGCCGCCAGGGGGTGTAACCTCCCGCACTTTCGCACACCCCTCGTCAATTGCACTCACGGCACTGTATAAAATGACTATTTTTCTAAAGAAGCGAATCATGCCAGCGCCCAACACTCATTGTGTTACACCCCACTTGCGGCTTGCTGCGCACGGCAGTCCCTGGCCATGTCCCTGATTCGCTGCAAGAAGCGCGCACACGGCGCCGATGGCACGATGTGTGCTTTATTGTCATGCCAAAAAGCAGTCGGCTGCGCTCCCTCGTTCGCTTGTCCAGAGCGTGGCGCAGCTCGACTTCCAAGAGCACCCGACGCAGCCTGGGCAAGGTCCACGGCTGCGTTGTTTTTTTCGTCCTGCGGCGGACCAGTGGTCCGCAGCAGGACAATTTCTGCCTGAACGGCGGGAGGCCCCACGGCATGGAAATAGCATTGAATCTCAAGAACGACAGACTCGTCGGTGATTTCTGGGGCGGGCTGGCGTCGATGCTGGTCGCCCTGCCGTCGGCGATCGCCTTCGGCGTCACCATCTACGCCGCCATCGGCCCCGAGTACGCGGGCCTCGGTGCGCTGGCCGGCATTCTCGGCACCACCGCTCTTGGCCTGATCGCACCCACGCTGGGCGGCACCGACCGCCTGATCACGGCGCCCTGTGCGCCAGCGGCCGCGGTGTGCTCGGCCTTTGCCATCGAACTGGTGCAAAACGGTGTTCCGGCCACCTTCATCGTACTGATGCTGACCGCCCTCGGCCTGGTCTGCGGCATCGTGCAGCTGTTGCTCGGCTTTCTCGGCGTCGGCGGCCTGATCAAGTACATTCCGTTTCCGGTGGTCAGTGGCTACCTCAGTGGCGTCGGCCTGATCATCATCGGCAGCCAGATCCCGAAGTTCATGGGAGTGATGGATGGCTCCTCCTGGTGGCGGGTGTTGATCGCACCTGATCTATGGCACTGGCAAACGGCGCTGATTGGCGTGGTCACCATCGCCGTGATGCTTGGTGCGCCGCGCTTCACGCGCCTCGTCCCGGCGGCGATTCTCGGTTTGCTGGGCGGGGTGATCACCTATTTTGCGATCGCCTACACGGTCGACGACTCCTTGCTGGTCATGGACGGCAATTCGCTGATCATTGGCCCGCTCGGTGGCACCGCTTCGAGCATGCTGCAGGCGATCACCGGCCGCTGGCACGAAATCGGCGAGCTCAAGCTCAGCCAGATCGGCGCGCTGCTCGGCACGGCCCTGACCCTGGGCGTTCTGCTGTCGATCGACACGCTGAAGACCTGTGTCGTGCTCGATACCATGACCCGCAGCCGGCACGATTCGAACCGCGAGCTGATCGCCCAGGGCTCGGGCAACATCGCCTCGGCCTGCGTCGGCGGCATGCCGGGCGCCGGACAGATGGGCGCGACCCTGGTCAACCTCACCAGCGGCGGCCAGACGCGCATTTCCGGCGTCATCGAAGGGGTGCTGTCGCTGATCACCTTTCTCGCCCTGGGAAGCCTCATTGCCTGGATTCCGGTCGCTTCCCTGGCGGCCATCCTGATCATCGTCGGCGTGCGCATGATCGACCACCACAGCCTGCACCTGCTCGATTCGCCATGGACGCGCTTCGACTTCTTCGTGGTCCTGACGGTGGTGGCCGTGGCACTTGGCTACAGCCTGATCGCGGCCTCGGGCGTGGGCATCGTTCTGGCCATGCTGCTGTTCATCCGCGAGCAACTGAGCAGTACCGTGATCCGCAACAAGGTCGACGGTGGCAGCCGCTTCTCGAAGCGTGTGCGCTTGCGCGAAGACATGGAAGTGCTCGAAAAAGAGGGCCGGCAGACGGCCATCCTGGAGTTGCAGGGCAGCCTTTTCTTCGGCACCAAGGATCAGCTGTACCTGGCGCTCGAACAGGAAGTCGGCACCCGCAAGTACCTCGTGCTCGACATGCGGCGCGTGCAGTCGGTCGACGTCACGGCCGTGCATCTGCTGGAGCAGATCAGGGACTCGCTGATCGAACGTGACGCCTTTCTGATCTTCAGCAACGTCTCGAAGACCCTGCCCAATGGCCGCAAAATCGGCGAGCTCTTCGAGCAAATGGCGCTGACGGCGACCAGCGAGCATGTCAAGATCTTCCCTGAACTCGACGACGCCATCGAGTGGGTCGAGGACCAGATCCTGGGCAAGGATCTGCGACAGGAGGCCGATATCGCACCGCTGGAACTCGCCGATCTCGAGATTTTCAGCGACCACAAGGACGAGACCCTGCTTGACCTCGAAGCCTCTTTCGAGCGACGCTCGGTGGCCAAGCACGGCAAGGTGTACTCCTTCGGCGACCAGGGTGATGAACTGTTCCTGATTCGCAAGGGAGCCGTTCGCATCACCCTGCCGAGTGTCGGCGAGCTCCCCGGCCATCACGCCCTGACCCACGGCCGCGGTGACTTCTTCGGCGGGATGGCCTTCCTTTCCCAGAGAGCGCGCTTCAATGACGCCACCGCCGTCGAGGATACCGAGCTCTTTGTGCTGCCGCGTGACCAGCTGGAGAAGCTGCGCGAGGAACACAAGCGGCTGGCGTTCGAGCTGGTCGAGGCGGTCGCCAAAGTGCTGGCCATGCGCTTGCGCTATTCCGACAAGGAACTGATGGCCATGCAGGATTGAGGTGGAAGTCG
>LBIU01000383.1 GCA_000987445.1 Candidatus Accumulibacter adiacens
ATGGCAGATCTTTCTCAACAACTCAGCGATTGGACCAAGGCAGTCGCCAGCATGGACCTCACCAAGAGCAGCGAACAACTGCTCAATTTCATGGCCGGCGTCAAACTGCCCGGGGTCAACATGGACGCCCTGGTCGCCAGCCAACGCGACAACCTGGAAGCGCTCAACGCCTCCAATCAAGCCGCGCTGGCAGGCATGAAAGCCGTCGCCGAATGGCAGGGCAAGCTGCTGCAGGAAACGATGCGCGAACTGACCGCCGCTATCGGCACACTGTCCCAGTCGGGATCGCCGCGGGAGCTGGTGGCCAACGAGAGCGAGCTGGCCAAGAAAGCCTTCGCCACCGCGGTCAGGCAGATGCAGGAACTGACGCAAATCGTGATTCAGGCCAATCAGCAGGCGAGCGCCGAAATTGCCAAACGCATCCCGGAAAGCCTCGGCGAAATCAAGGATGTGCTGAAGCTGCCGGAGGGGAGCGGGAAGGCTTGAGTACGTCGCGGCGAGGGCGGTTGGCGGCGCTGGCGACTTCGCTGCTCGCAAACGTCCCGCCTTCGTTGCTCTCCTGCGAGCGGCAAACGACCGATTCATTCGGCTGAACGCCGCTTCAATTCGTCGATCATCCACGCATCCCGCGGCGCGAGGGTGCCGTGCCGCTGCATCTTCTGGGCGATCCTCAGAGCTGCGCTGTTCGGGCGAGCGCGCGCGAAAGACGCACCATCGACGTCGGAAAGCGGTATATTTTCGACCCCATGAATACGCCACCCGACTCACACGGCCGGCGCGCCGTGGTTCTGCTCTCCGGCGGACTGGACTCGGCGACGACCCTGGCGATCGCCCGGGCCGCCGGCTTCGACTGCCATTGCCTGTCGATCGACTACGGGCAGCGTCATCGCGCCGAACTGGATGCGGCGGCGGCGGTCGCCGCGGCGCTCGGGGCTGCCGAGCATCGCGTCGTCAGCCTGTCGCTGGACGCCTTCGGCGGCTCGGCGCTGACCGACGCGGCGATCGACGTCCCGGTCGCCGGCGTCGAGCCGGGAATTCCGGTCACCTATGTCCCGGCACGCAACACGATCATGCTCTCGCTGGCGCTGGCCTGGGCCGAGGTACTCGGCAGCAACGACCTCTTTGTCGGCGTCAATGCCGTCGATTACTCGGGCTATCCCGATTGCCGACCCGAGTACATCGCCGCTTTCGAGCGCTTGGCCCGGCTGGCGACAAAGGCCGCCGTCGAAGGGGCAGCGCTGCATGTGCACGCGCCGCTGATCAACCTCGGAAAGGCGCAGATCATTCAGCGCGGCGCCGAGCTGGGCGTCGATTACGCACTCACCGTTTCCTGCTACCAGGCGGATTCATCAGGCCGCGCCTGCGGCGTCTGTGATTCCTGCCGCCTGCGGCGAGCCGGTTTCGTCGCTGCCGCGGTGGCCGACCCGACGCGTTACTCTGCCTGATCGCGGCCCGGCGGGGACGCCGGGCCAGCGCCGCCAGGAACCCCTTCTTCGGCGGGAAGCGTGCGTGCAATCAAGACCTTGTCCACGCGATTGTGATCCATGTCGACGACTTCGAAACGCAGCCCGGCGAACTCGAAATGGTCCGCGGCCTTGGGAATGTGACCAAGCACGTACATGATGAAACCGCCGAGGGTGTGGAAGGCGTTCTCTTCCTCGCCCGGCAGTTCGACGGCGATGTGGAGAACGCTGCGCAGCCGTTCGAGGGTGACACCGCCGTCGACCAGCCAGGAGCCGTCCTCGCGCGCGACGATATCCTCTTCCTCGGGGATGTCCAAGACCGGCAGTTCGCCGACGATCGAGGTCAGTACGTCGGTCAGCGTCACCAGGCCCTGCAGCTCCCCGTATTCGTCGACCATCAACGCGCACTGCTGACGCGCCCGGCGGAAGGTTTCCAGCAACTGCGTGGTGTTCACGCTCGCCGGCACGTATAGCGGCGGCCGCACGAAGTCCTCGACGGCCAACGGCCCGCCAGAGAGCGCGCTCTTGAGCAGATCGCTGGTGCGCAGGACGCCGATGAGATTGTCGAGGCCGTCGCGGCAGACCACCACGCGTTTGAAAGGGCTGGCGGCGAGACGGTCGCGGATTTCCGCTTCCTCGTCGTTCAAGTCGATCAGATAGAGGTCCTTGCGGTGGGTCATGATCTCGCGGATGCGCTGTTGATCGAGGCGCAGGACGTTGGCAACGATCTCCTGTTCGCTGACGTGGAAGACTCCTGCCCG
>LBIU01000384.1 GCA_000987445.1 Candidatus Accumulibacter adiacens
GCTCCGGAGACCAGCGTGACGCTGGTGCCCGAGATCTCCGCAATCGCCGAGCTGGTGGCCGTTGCATCGAGTAGCAGCGACGCGGACGTGACCTGCGCACCTTCGGCGACGAAGGCCAGAGTGGCGCCCTCGCTGGCAGACAGCACGTCCATGATCGTGACGCCCACGAGGCCGACCGTCGCACCCACTGCCTTGGCCCTGGCCTCGTCGGTACTCGTCGCAACCACCTGTACCGCAACGCCGGTATCCGCGATGTTCGCATCGCCGCCGATCGATGCAGCGACTACCGCGCCGGATGTCACCTTGGCTTCGGGCTGGACCCCGTTGCCGCCGACGATGCCGATCGAGATCGACAGCGCATCCGCGTAGGCATTGGCGGCGCCAACCGCCTGCACCTTGACAAGCGCCGCGTCATCGACATTGCCGTCCATCGTGGCCGTGGTTCCCCCGCTGACCGTGGCGCGCAGGGTCGAGCCCGTGATCGCGACAATCCCGCCTGAGCCGCCATCGCTTTCGACATCCGCGTCGTTGTCGCTGGTCGACTTCACCAGCAGCGTGCCGGCGGTGGCGATCGTCGCCGTCGAACCGACCGTCGCGATGACATCCGCTTCCGAGGTGACCTCGGCGACGGCACCGGTGCCGGCACCGGCGAGCATGCCTACCGAGACAACCAGGGTCTCGGTATCGGCGTTGTTGCGCCCGCTGGCCTCCACCGTGACACCAGAAGCCGCGATCACGCTGCCGTCAAAGTCGGCGATCACCGCGCCACCGACTTTCGATTCGGCCAGCATGACCGCAATGGAGGCGAGCACGCCGCCCGAGCCACCCTTGGCGCTGGCCTTGGCCTCGTTCTTCAGGCCCTGCAAGCGGGCGTCGACCATGATCGCGCCACTGGTGGCGATCGACGCATGGCTGCCGACACGTGCCTCGGTGTCGGCGTCCGAAGTGATCTCGGCCTTCGCCGTGGCGCCCGCGCCGCCCGCCAGCGATACGCTGGCCACCGTCACCTCGGCGGTAGCGATGTTCTCGCCCAGCGCCTTGACGTTCAGCGCCAGTGCGTCAGTCAGACCATCGACGAGAACGCCGTCGAACTCGGCCGTCACGCCACCGCCCACCTTGGCGGTCGGCAGCATGGCGGTGATGGCAATCAGGCCGCCGCTGGCGCCCACTGCGTCGGCAGTGGCCTGGTTGTAGCCGGTGGCCAGGACATCGACCTGTGCTGCGGGCACCGTGATCTGCGCCTCCATCCCGACCAGGGCCTCGACGTCGGCTTCGCTCGCCACCTCGGCGTAGGCGTCGGCGCCGCCACCGCTGGCGATGGCGACCGTAATCGTCAGCGCATGGGCGTCGGCGACGTTGTTGCCCGTGGCCTGCACCAGCAAGGCCCCCGCGCTGCCCACATCGCCGTCGAGCGCCGCCTTCACGCCGCCGCTGACCTTGGCCATCAGCGTCGACACACCGATACCGACGATGCCTCCCGAGCCAGAGCTGGAGGTGACCAGCGCATCGTTGTCGTTGCTGGCATCGACCTTGAACAGGCCGGTGGTGGCCACGCTGCCGGCGACGCCTACGGTCGCTTCGACGTCGGCATCCGCGGTGACCAGTGCCACCGAGCCGGTGCCGGTCAGTCCGCCGCCCAGACCGACCGAGATGGCAAGCGCGTCGGCCTTTGCCTGGTTCTTCGCAAAGGCGCTGACGGTGACGGCAGTGGAGCTCAGCACGTCGCCGTTCAGGCGCGCCGAAGTGCCCGCGCCGACCGTGGCCTCGGGCAGGATCACGACGCCAGACACAACGCCAGCGGCGCCCGCTTCGATCTTGGCGGTCGCCAGGTTGGTGGCCTGGGCGTCGACCAGCAAGGCACGCGACAGCGTGATCTGCGCGTTGTCGCCAATCGTCGCGTCGGTGTCGGCATTGCTGGTGATGTATGCCGTGCCGCGAGCCCCGGCACCGCCGGCAATGCCGACCGCCGCCACGAACGGGTCGGCCGTGGCCGTGTTGCGCGAGATCGCCTGGACGTCGAAGTTTCCGGCACCCACCGTGGTGTTGGCACCGACGGCGGCGACGGTGCGACCACTGATGATGGACTCCACCTCAAGTGCCGTTATGGCGACGACTCCGCCAGCCAGGCCGACACTCTTGCCATCGGCGGTGGCCGTCGAATCGGCCTTGATCCGGACCCGGCCGGCGCCGGCCGCAATGGCGCTGTTCGCTCCGGTGAAGGCCTCGGTCGCGCGGCTGATGTGGGTGCTGGACTTGGCGCCCGCACCCGTGATGCCGCCGACGGAGGCGACGGTCACTTCGGGCAAGGCGATGTTGGTCGCTGTCGCGAGAATGTCAACGCCATTGGCATCGATCGTCGAGGAACCGGTGGCGTAGGCCTGCGTAGTGCCACCGATGGTCGCCGTGGACGTCATCGCGGCGACAGATCCCAACGCCGCCGCGACGGCGGTCGTGCTTGGCGCGATGTTGACCTTGGAGGTGCCGGTGACGATGACCTTGTCGCCAACGGCAGTCAGCGTTGACGCGTCGATGTAGCCGGCGGTGCGGCCGCCGATCGTCACCACCGATTCAGCGCCTGCGCCGGCGGCGAGCGCCGATAGCGCCGCCACGACGCTGGTGCTCTTGACCGTCGGATTGCCGGCGCCATCGACCAGTTTGTAGTCGGCAGTGACCTCGATGTCGCCGCCCAGCGCGGTCACGTTCGAGCCGCCGCGGACCGACGCCAGCACGTTGTCGGCCACCGTGCTTTCGGCGATCGATACACCGACGGCCACTCCCAGCCCACCGGCGGCCGAGACGATGGTCGCGTCAATGGCGGCCGTATCGTCGGCATCGACGAGCACCTGACCGGCAGACTGCACCGCCTGCGCGCCGAGCATGAATGCCTCGACGGTGTTGTGGATGGTGTTGCGCGCCTCGGCACCCGAACCGGCGAACGAGGGGCCGATGGCGATTGCCGCCGCAGCGGCAGCCGAAACCGAGTTGATGGTCGCGTCCTCATCGGCGTTGATGAAGATATCGCCGACCGTCGAGCGCACGCCGAACTGGCCGGCCGCCGCGGCCGTATTGGCGATGCCCGCCTGCACGGTGTTGGCGATCTCGTTGTCGGCCAGGGAGACGGCGATGGCCACGGCAAAGCCGGCCGGCGCGAGCGAGGCGGCCAGCGCAGCCGCGGCGACATCGGCGTCAATGGTGGAGATATCCCTGGCCCAGACGGTGATCGCGTCGCCAACGACGCCATCAGCGCCATCGCCATCGATACGCGCCTGCACATTGGCGGCGCTCCTGTTCCGTGCCGACGAGCCGGCACCGGCACCCGTGGCCCCGAAGCCCAGACTGGCGACGACGGCGGCGGAAATGGACAGAACCGTGGCGTCGACGTCCTCATGCGAGGTCGCGGTGACGTCGATATTGCCGGCCGCATCGATACCGGTCAGCTCGGTGTAGGCGAGCACGTCGAGCGTGTCCGACGCGAGCCTGCTCCATTTGCTGGTGTCGGAAAAATCCTGCTGCGCCAGCACGATGGGCTGCTTGCCGACCGTGCCGGGGTCGCCGTCGGTCAGCGTGCCGCCGACGTATTCATAGATTTCACCGGCGTTCATGCCGTCGACGACGCGCACCACCTCGCCGTTGGCAAGCGTAGCGACCGAGGCGTCGGAAAGGTGGTCGACCCGCTCGTCCCAGCCGATGAAGTTGCGCGCGATGGCCGCGCCGATCGAGATGCCGCCCCCGGCAAAGGCTCCACCCGAAACGGCCACCGCCGCAGCGGCGATGGTGGCGTCGATGGTCGATTCGTTCACCGCGGTGACGACGACGTCGCCCGCGCTCGTCAGTTGGCTGTCGAGGGCATAGGCGCTTACCTTGCCGCCGATGATGTTGTCGGCCACGGCACCGGCGCCGGCCAGTCCGCCGCCGATCAGACCGATGCTGACCGCCGCGGCCGCGGAAACCGCATGCGCCGTGATTTCGGCACCCTCGATCGCCTCGATCGTCAGGTCACCGGTACGCGACGTGACGTCGGCGTCGGCGATGTAGGCGGACACATCGTTGTCGATGGTGTTGCTGGCGATGGCCACGCCGATCGCCACCGACAGGCCGCCGAGGCCGAAGGATCCGGCCAGCGACGCGGCCGCCGTATCGGCATGGATGAAGGACTCGTCGCTGGCTTTCACGTCGACGACCGTGGCGGTGACGATGGCGTCCTGCGCGTCGTTGCCGTCGATGAAGGCCGCCACATCGGTGGCGATGCGGTTTTCGCTGGCGGCACCCGCCCCGCTCAGGCTGACGGCCAGCGTGCCGCCGGACAGTGCCACCGAGCCCGCGAGCACGAAGGCGTCTATGGTCAGCTCGCTGCTGGCCTCGATTTTCAGAGAACGGCGCGCATCGATACCCGTGTCCAGCGCATAGGCCTGCGCCCGCAGCGGGTCGCGTGCGATATTGAGCTGCTTCCACATGTCCGGATTTGCGTAGTCCGACTGCAGGGCACTGACAGGCGCCCAGCCGCTGTCATTGGCAAAATCGACATTGGCCAGGTTGCTGGATGGCAGGTTGGCGCCAACCCGCTCGTAGAGCATGTCGCCGCCGACGAGCACCCGCTTGCCCTGGGCGACGGCCGCGGTCTGCGTGTCGGTGTAATCGGGTGCGAGGGTGACGGGGTCACCGAGGTATTCGTAGATGTCGCCGGCACGCACGCCGCGCTCGATCAATACCGTCTCGCCCCTGCTCAGCGTCAGCACACTGTCGCCCGAACGATGGTCGAAGGGGGCGACGCCGGCGATCGTATGTCCGATCCAGTTGCGCGCCAGCGCGACACCAATCGACGCGCCGACGCCTACCCCGCCGGCACCCACGCCGACGGTGGCAGCGATGATCGTCGCATCGATGTCCGACGTGTTGTCGGCAAGAATCTCGACCGAACCCAGCGTGGCCGTCAGTTGCGCTCCAGAGGCAAAGGCCTCGGTCGCTCCGCCGATGACGTTCTCGGCCTGCGCACCGGCACCGCTGACGCCAATGCCGATGCCGGACCCGCCGAATGCCGCGCTCAAGGAGGCGGCGGCCGACACCGCGTGGATCTCGGCAGCGCTCGCTGCCGTGATCGACAGCGCCGGCTGCGTGACGGTGACGTCGGCCTGCGCCGCGGTCGCCACGGCGTCCTGGATATAGGCCCGGACGTCGCTGTCGATGGTGTTGCGCGCCAGCGAAACCCCGATCGAGATCGAGACCCCGCCAGCGGCGCCGAACGATGCGGCAATCGACGCCGCACCGGCCTGGGCATCGATGATCGAGGTGTCGTCCGCGGCCAGTTTGATGTGCTCGGCCGAGATGACGGTACTGCCCTCGCCGTCGATGGCGCTCTTGACGTCGACGGCAATCCGGTTCTCCGAGAACACGCCGGAACCGCTGGCCGCGAGGCCGAAGCCGCCGCCGGCAACTGCCGCGGAGATCGCCAGCACCGTCGCATCGACGGTCTGCTCGGCCAGGGAGGTGAAGGCCAGATCGCCGCCAGCGATGATGCCGGTGTCCAGCGCGTAGGCCTGCACCTCCACCGCGGCGCGGCTGCCATCCGACTCGAAGCCGACGAAGTTGCGCGCGACCGACGCACCGATCGATGCACCGACGCCGCCGACCGCCACACTGACCGACGCAGCGACGATCGTGGCGTCGATATCCGAGGTGTTTTCGGCGCTGAAGAGGACGTCGGTCACGGCGTCCAGCGTGCTGCCCAGGGCGTAGGCCTTGGCCTTGCCGAGGATGACGTTGTCGGCAACCGCTCCCGCACCGCTGATCGCCAGTGCGCCGATGCCGCCCGCGACGGCGACCGAGGCAGCCACCGAGACCGCCTCGATCTGGGCGTCCTCGATGGCGCTGACCGTGATCGCGCCACCGCTGGCCGTGACGCCGGCATCGGCGAGATAGGCCTCGACGGCGTTGTCGATCGTATTGAAGGCGATCGACACGCCGATGGACAGCGACGCGCCGACGATGCCGAAAGCCGCCGCCATCGATGCCGCGGCCGTGTCGGCGTGGATCAGCGACAGATCGCTGGCAATCACGCTGACGGAAGCGCCCTGGATCAGCGAGTCGACGGCGTCGTTGCCATCGATGTAGGCCGCCACGTCGGTGGTGATGCGGTTGTCGGCCGCCGCGCCGGCGCCACTGGCCGCGGCACCCAGATACAGGCCTCCCGCCACCGCCACCGATCCGGCGAGCACGAAGGCGTCGATCGACTGGCCAGCGGTCGCCGCAACCGTGATCGCTCCATCGGCATCGACAGGCGTGTTGTCGGCATAGGCCTGGATGCGCAGTGGCGCGGTCTCGACATTCAGCAGCCGCCACTGGTCCGGGTTGCCGTAGTCCTGTTGCAGCGCCGTGATCGGGCGCCATTTGCTTTCATTGGTGTAGTCCTGAGCCGCGAGGTCGGCATTGAGCAGCGGATCTGCAGCCACATACTCGAACACCGCGGTTTCCGTGGCGCCGCCGGCGCCGACCAGGCGCCTGACGCGTTCGCCGGTCTCGATTTTCGCAGGGCTGTCCGAACTGGTGTAGTCGTGCGTGACCGCGAAGCCATCGCCCAGGTACTCGTACACATCGCCCTCGCGCACACCGCGGTCGATACGCACCGTCCGGCCCTTGCTCAGCGTCAGCAGGTTGGCGCTCGAGCTGTAGTCGTGATCGCGCTCGGGATCGAGCGTCGATCCGATCAGGTTGCGCGCCAGCGCCAGGCCGATGGATGCGCCGACGCCGACGCCCGAGCCGCCGACACCGACGCCGACCGATGCGGCGATGATGATGGCGTCGATGTCCGAGCTGTTGTCGGCGGTGATCGTGACACCGCCAGCGCGGCTCTCGAGCATGCTGTCGCCGGCGAACGCCTCGCTCCGGCCGAGGATGATGTTCTCGGCCCAGGCGCCCGCGCCGCTGATGGCGACACCGATCGTACCGCCGATGCCGAGCGCCACCGATGCGGCAGCCGCCACGGCACCGATGGTCGCGTCGCCGTCGGCAGTGATCGAGATGGCGCCACCGCTGGCGCTGACCTCCGCGTCGTCGATGAAGGCCAGAACCTCGCTGTCGATGGTGTTGCGCGCCAGCGCCAGGCCGACCGAGATCGATACCCCGATCGTGCCGCCAAAGGCCGCCGCAACCGATGCCGCGCCGGCAAAGGCATGGATGGACGAGGTGTCGGCCGCGTCCAGGGTGACGCTTTTCGCGGAGATCTGCGTCAGCCCGTCGCCCTCGATCGCGCTCTTCACGTCGACGCCGACGCGGTTCTCGGCGTACACCCCCGAGCCGCTGGCGGCCACACCCACGTTGCCGCCGATGGCCACGCCCACCGAACCGGCGAAGACGAGCGAGTTGATGCGCTGATCGGCCAGCGAGGTCAGGCTCAGGTCGCCGACCGCCTCTACCGGCGTGTCGGCCAGCCAGGCCTGCACTTCCATCGGCGTGGCCAGGTCGGCACCCGGCGTCCAGCCGATGAAGTTGCGCGCCACGGCAATGCCGACCGAGATGCCGACGCCGATGGTGCCGCCGCCGCCGACCGCCAGGGAGGCGGCGACGACGGTCGACGAGATCTCCGAGGTGCTGATGGCGCTGAGCGTCACGTCGCCCTGGCTGTCGATGAGCCCGTTGTCCTGCCCGTAGGCATTGCTCTTGCCCAGGATCACGTTCTGCGCCACGGCACCGGCGCCGCTGATGGCGAGGCCCGCGTCACTGCCGATGCCGATGGCCAGCGAAGCGGCAGCAGAGACCGAGTTGATCTTGTTCCTGGACACGGCCAGCGTGAGCGGGTCGCTGCCGATGCTCGTTTTCTCGAGCACGAAGGTCTGCCCGTCGGGCGCCAGCAACATCCAGCTCCGGCCTTCGACCATGGTCGAGATCTTGAGCTTGTCGAGCAGCAGCCACTGGCCGCTGTTGGCGTAGTTCTCCGTCGCCAGCTCGACGTCGTCGCGATCGATGGTGCCGATGTAGCGATAGACGCGGCCTGCGATGCCGCCGGCACTGTGCCCGACACCGACTTCGACCGTCGTGCCCTCGCGCACATCCACCAGTACAGGCACTTCGAGTTCGGGGTTCGGGCCGTTCACATCCTTGACCTTGTCGGTCGACTTGTACATCGCCGCCGTGGCCACGCTGTCGAACACCGCCAGCGGGGGCAGGCCCTCCAGCAGCAAGGCCGTGTCCATCGCCGCGCGCAATTTGCCGAGCAGTATCTGGTCGCCCTGGGCGTCAAGTGTTGCCTCGTTCGCCGGCGTGTCGTCGAGGTTCTGGTCGGCCTTGGCGGCATCGTCAAGGTCGTCGGCGGTCAGCACGCCTCCCAGCTCGACAGCGAAGGAGTCCAGCCCCTCGCTGAGCGCAGTGATCGTGACGCCGCCAGCGGTCGTCGTGACGCCCTGGTCAGCGTTCATGATGAAGGCCTCGACATCGTTGTCGATGTCGTTGAACGCCAGCGACAGGCCGATCGACACTGCCAGGCCGGAGGTGCCGCCGAGGCCGGCGGCCAGAGATGCCGCGCCGGCAATGGCATCGATGCCCGATGCATCTTCGGCACGCAGCGTGACACTGTCGGCACGGATGCCGTCGCTGGCGGGGTCATCGCCGTCGCCGTCCAGGTAGGCCTTCACCATGCTGGCGATCTTGTTTTCCGCATAGACGCCGGCACCGCTGACACCCAGTCCGGTGGTCCCGCCGCCCGAAATCGCTGCGGCCCCGGCGATCACGGTGGCGTCGATGCGCTGTTCGGAGAGTGCCTCCATGGTCAGCGCGCCACTGGCAGCGATGCGCGAATCCTGCGCATAGGCTTGTACCTGCACCGCTGCCGCGCCCGCATTGACATGTTTCCAGAGACTGCTGTCGCGGTAGTTCTGCACCGTCAGGTCGATCGGCTGATCGCCATCCTGTGTCGTATCGCTGTCGATCAGCGTCGGGCCCAGGTACTCGTATACGTCGCCCGCGAGCGCACCAGCGACGACGCGCACGCTGTCGCCATGGCTCAATTGCGGCAGTGCTGTCTGGTCGGAGTCGTGGCTGGCCGCGACTTCCAAACCATGCGGATCCCAGCCAATGAAGTTGCGCGCCACACCGATGCCCAGCGCCACGCCGACGCCGGTGGTGCCACCGAAGGAAACGGCAAGCGCGACGGCGGCAATCGTGGCATCGATTTGCGCGCTGCTGGCGGCTTCGATGGCAACGCTGCCAACGGCGTCTGCCGGAATCGTGCCGCCCAGCGCGCTGTTCTCGATGTAGGCATTGCTGCGGTTCAGGATGACGTTGGTCGACTCCGCCGCACCGCCGCCGATGGCGACGCCGGTGCTCGCACCGATGCCCGCAGACACCGCCACGGCGACTGCCCGGGCATGGATGCCGGAATCGTCGGTCGCCCTGACGATCACGTCGCCGCCACCGGTGAGCACGCTCGGCGTGTTGGCGATGTAGGCCGCGACGTCGTTGTCGATGGTGTTGTGCGCCAAGGACAGACCGATCGAAATCGCCGCGCCGGTGCTGCCCGACAGGCTCGCCGCGATGGCGATGGCCCGCGCGTCGGCGGTGATGGTCGAGCTGTCGGCGGCGGTCAGCGTGACGCTGCCGCTGCCGACATGGAGCACGTTCGCGCCGTCGATGAAGGCGTGGACGTCGGTCGAGATCAGATTGTCGGTCCACAGCCCGGCGCCGCTGATTGCCGCACTATTCCCGGACGAAACTGCCAGCGCCGCCGCCGTGGCCTGCACGGTGGCGTCGATGCGGCTGTTCGAGACGGCGGACAGACTCACCCCCTGATCGGCATGAACGCCCGTCGGATGGCCGTCGGTGACGTCCGTGTCGGCGACGTAGGCGAGGACCTCGAAGGTCTCCGGACCACCGTATTCGCTCCAGCCGATATGGTTGCGGGCGAGCGAGAAGCCGATCGCAACACCCGGTGTGAAACCGGGCGACGCGGCCACCGCCACCGACAGCGCCTTGACCGTGGCCGCGATCGACGCGTTGTTGTTCGCCGCAAGGACGACCTCGCCCTGGTCGACCCCGGCGCCGAGCGCCGTGAGGGTGCTGTCCGCAGCGAAGGCGTTGGCCTTGCCGAAGATCAGGTTGACGGCGGTCGCGCCGCCGCCGCTGAAGGCCTTGCTCGCCTTGGCACTGACCGACACGGCGATCGACGAGGCGGTCGAGGTCGAGTCGATGCCGGCCATTTCCGTCGCGCTGATGCGAATCGAACCCGCGTTCGCCGTCGCTGCCGAGTCGACGATGTAGGCCTGGGTGTCGACGCGGATCACATTGCGGCTGATACTCAGCCCGACCGAGGCCGCGGTCGAATCCTGGGTGCTCGCCGAAACCGCGAGCGACGACGCCTCGACCAGCGCGACGATGGTCGAGGCATCCTCGGCGTGCAGCACGATGTCGCCGGCGGCCGCCTGCACGACGTCGGCGCCATCGATGAAAGCCTTGACGTCGCTGCTGATCCTGTTCATCGCGATCACCGCGCCGATGCTGACGCCGGTGGTGCCGCCACCACCGGCACCGCCACCGCCGCCACCCGAGGCATCGAGCTTGATGGCCCGCGCCGTATTGACGACTTCTGCGTAGATGCTGGCGTCGGAGAGCGCACTGATCCCGATCGCACCGGCGGCCAGCACCTCCGAATCGGCGATGGTGGCCTGCGTCGCGGCCGGCTGTTCGGCGGCGATGCTGGTACCGAGCAGTGCGTCGACGGTGTTGAAGAGCCAGTTCTGCGGCGCGATGCCGATGCTGTTGAAAGCCAGCACAACGCCAATCGAGGTGCCGTTCGAGATAGTGCTGCTGTCGACAACGGCGTCGATGTTGGAGGTATTGGCGGCATCGACGGTGACATCACCGGCATTCGAGGTGCTTAGCTCGCTGTGCTTGATGGACGCTTTCGCGCTGCTGAGCACGACGTTGGTCGCAACGGTGGCGTTGTAGGCGTTCGAGTCGCCGCCGCCGACGGCGCTGCCGCCGTCGGAGAGGACGTGGCTTTCGTTCAGTGCCTTGATGGTCGTCGTTTCGAGCGCGGTGACCGTCACGTCACCGACCGCGGTGACGATGGCGCTGTCGATGGTGGCCTCGACAATACTGCGCACCGCATTGGTGACGAACAGGCCGCCGGCGGCGACGGCGTCCGACGCGGTGACGTTGGTCAGGTTGTTGGGCAACACGCCCAGTACCGCAGTGATGTCGTCGTAGAAAGTCGCGGCGCTCATCAGCCGCCAGTTGGCGCTGCCGTCGTAGTCCTGATCGCCGAGGTCGATAGCGGTCGGGGTGCTGCTGCCCCGGTACATGTACAAGGCGCCGCCGGTGCCCGAGCCCGAGGTCGGCGCATAGCCATCCGCGACGCGCACGAGATCGCCCTGCCTCACCGCCTGGACAGCGGACTTCGACGTGAACTGGTACTCGCCGAGGAACGCAGAAGCCAACTTCAGCGCGATGTCGAGACCGCCGTCGTTGGTCGTCGATGCGGTGACTTCGACCTTGGCGTTCGCGTCGATGCCGGCGTTGTCGGAGGCAGTGATCGCGATGCGGTCGCCCGCCTGGATGAGCCGGGTCTGCTTGTTGGCGCTCTCGTCGATAGCGGCGCGCGCGGCGCTGTTGACCTTGTTGCTGGCCAGCATCACGCCGCCGGCCTTGCTGCTCGCGTCCATCAGCGCGACCGCGAGCGAGGTCGATTCGGTCGTGATTTCGGCGTTCAGCTGCGCCTCGTTGCTGGCAGTCAGCAGGATCGCGCCGGCGGCATCGACGGCCGAATTCTGAATGTAGGCCTCGACCCTGGCGGCGGTCGCGTCCTGGTCCAGGGCATCGGCGATGATCGAATCGCCGAGCAAGGCGTCGACCGTGTTGAACAGGATGTTGGTCGGCGCCCAGCCGATGGAATTGAAGGCCAGGGTGATCGCCAGTCCCTCGTCGCCCGAGGTGGTCATGGCCCTGGTGATGGCGTCGATCTGCGAGAGATTCTCGGCGTTCAGTACGACGTCGCCGCTGGCCGTCGTCACCGTGCTGTCGAGAATGTAGGCTTCGGCGCTGCTCAGCACCGTGTTCGTGGCGATGGTTCCGCTGAGCGCCTGCACGCTGCCAGCGCCCAGGGCACTGCCGCCGGAGGCATTGGCCGAACTCTCGGTGGTGGCGCGCATGACCGCCGTCTCGATCGCCTCGACAGTGACACTGCCGGCATTCACGGTCGCATCGGCGATAAAGGCCGCGACCGCACTGCGCAGGTCGTTGAGCGCGAAGACGACGCCGACGCCCAGCGCGTCCGAGTCGCCGCCCTTGGGATCCGGGTTCGGAACGTTATAGCCCTGCGGAATGATCTGCGTGCCGAGCAGGGGCTTCCAGTAGGCGAGATCGGTGTAGTCGACCGCATTGAGGTCGAGGGTGTCCGTGCTGCCCATATAGACGTAGATGCCGCCGGCGCCGGCAAGCTTCTTCCAGACGCTGGCGTCGGCGTAGTCCTGCAGGTTCAGGTCGAGGTCGCTGCTGCTGCCGAGGTACTCATAGACGGTGCCGGCTTCGCCGCCGATCCGCACCCAGCGCGCCGCATCGGTGTAATCCTCGACACCGAGGTCGACACGCACGCCGCGGCCGCCCGGCCCGATGTAGCGATAGAGAACTCCGGCGTCGCCGTCGACGGCGGCCCAGCGCGCGTTGTCGGCGTAATCCTCGAGGTGCAGGTCGAGCTCAGCGGTCGATGCGCCCAGATAGCGGTAAGTCACTCCGCCGTTCGCGACGAACACGCCGTTGTCGAGGTCGACCAGTTGCTCGGTACCCGTTGTGGTGAAGCTTGCCACGCCGTAGTCGTCGGCGAGCAGCACGGTATCGCCCTGTCGCATCAAACGCTTGCCCGACTCGCTGCTGAAGGTGGCGCTGTCGTAGCCGTCGGCCAGCTGCACGCGATCGCCGGCGGCGATCGCGGTGGTCTCGCCGAGATCCGCGGCATCCGAAGTCAAGTCGGCGGCCGCATAGTCGTCGGTGACGCGCACACGCTCGCCGAAGTCGATCGTCCGCTCGCCCTCGGAGGAGAGGAAATCGACCGCCACGAAATCGTTGATCGACTCCTGCAGCACTGCGGCGCCGCCATCGTTGGTGGTCACCGAGGAGGAGACGATCTTGACGTTGGAATAGATGCCGGCGTTGTCCTCGGCGTGGATCGCCAGATCACCGCCGACCTCGACCAGCCCGCGAGCGACGGGGAAGTTCACCGGCAGCCAGCCCGGGGCCGTGGCGAAGTTGACCGCGCCCAGGTCGAAGACGAACTTGGGCAGCGGGATGTCCAACCGGTCGACGATGTCCTCGAGATCGTCGGCGATGCTTGTCGGAACGCTCAGCGATTCCAGCAAATCGACGAAGCGGCTGTCGACGCCCAGGCCGGTGAACTCGTAGACCTGCCCGGTCACGGCATCGAGAATCCGGTCACCCGGGGCGACTTCCGCCAGATTGCTCGTCACACCGAGCGAGACCAGTGCATCGGCCAGGAAATCGAACAGGGGCAACTTGAATTCGATGCCCTGCTGATCCGACGCGTAGTCGTATTCCTGACGATCGATGAAGGCGCGCGACAGGCTGCTGACCTTGTTGCTGCTGAGCGCGCCGCCACCGGCCTTGCCGTTGGCGCCGTAGAGCGCCGAGGCCGCCGATTCCGCGACATTGCTGACCGTCGCGTTGAGCTGGGTGACATTCAGGGCGGTGAGCGTGAGGTCGCCGGCGATGTCGAGCGTGCTGTTGAGTAGGTAGGCCTGGGTCTCGGCCGGCTGTTCGCCGCCGAATGCCTCCGCTGCCAGCGGATCGCCCAGTAGCGCATCGATGGCGCTGAAAAGGAAGTTCTGCGAGCGCCAGCCGATGGTGTTGAAGGCGAAGGTGATGCCCAGGCCCTCGTCGCCGGTAGACATCGCCGTCGAGATGGTCGCATCGATGATCGAGGTGTTGCGGGCATCGAGATCGACATCGCCGCCGTTGGCGGTGCTGATGACGCTGTCGCGGATATAGGCATTGGCGCGGCTGAGCACCAGGTTGGTGGCGATCTGGCCGTTGATCGCCAGCACCTCGCCGTCGCCGAAGGCGCTGCCGCCCGAGGCGGTGACGTTGCTTTCGGTGTCGGCGATCAGGGTGGCGTTCTCGAGCGCCGTCAGCTGGATGGCGTTCACGCGCGCCCAGCGCTCGCCATCGGCGAAGTCCTCTGCCGTCAGGTCGACGTCAGCAGCGGAATCCTCGGGCAGGAATTCGTAAACCTTGCCATCGGCCGCCAGGACGCGCTTGCCGGCGTCGAGCGACGCGGCCGCGTCGGTATCGACAAAATCGTGGCCGATGATCCCGTCCGCGACGACGGTCGCGTTGTCGATGTACGCCAGCACATCGCTGCGCAGGTCATTGAGGATCACCAGCCCGCCGAAGGCCTTGGCGTTGGAGTCCGCGAGGTTGCCGATGTTCGGATAGAGATCCGCCGGATCGGCTGCACCGCCGGTGAGTTTGGTCCACGGCAGTGGGCTGCCCGCGTTGTCGTAGTCGACCGAGCCAAGCGACAGCAGCGCCGAGGACGTGCCGTCGTAGCGGTAGACACTGCCGCCGTCACCGCCACCACCGTAGGACGTCCCGAGTCGAACCTGGTCGGAGGGCTTGACAAGCTGCTCGCCGGAAGCGGTCGTGTACTCGTAATCGTTGGGCAGGAACAGGGCATCGTAAATGCCCACCAGCCCCGACAGGTCGTTGCTGCTGGTGGCCAGCGTCACGACGGTCGCCGCGGCGTCGATGCCCGCGCTGTCGCGGGCCTCGATGCTGATCGCGCCGCCGGCATGAATGCGGTCGGCGGCGTCCTGCCCCTGTCCTTCCGTGAAGTCGATGTAGGCCCGCGCCAGGCTGCTGACCCGGTTGGTCGCCAGCAGGCCGCCGACGGCCTGGCTCTCGGCAACCAGGTTTTCGCCGTCGGCGCCGGGCGTCTTGGCGGCAAAGAACAGGTCGATGGCGGCTTCGGCCGAACTCTCGTTGACCAGCGCGGCGTTCAACTGGGCCCGATTCACCGCGCTGAGACGGATGTCCCCGTCAGCGTCGACCGCCGAATCGAGGATGAAGGCCTGCGTCTGCGCCGGCACTTCCTCGCCCAGCACCGAGCTGCCGAGAAGGGCGTCGACGGCCTGGAACAGGACGTTGCCGCCGTCCCAGCCAACGCTGTTGAATGCCGCGAGAATGCTGGTGCTGCTGCCCCACATCTCGGCGATGCTGGTCACCGTGGCATCCACCGTTGATAGGTTGCTCGCCTCCAGCACCACGTCGCCGAGGCTGCCGGCACGGGTGACGATCTCGCTGTGGGTGATGAAGGCCTTGCTGCTGCTGCGCACCTGGTTAAGGGCGATGAGCCCGCCGCCGCCGTCCCAGGACTCGACGATGCTCTCGTCGAAGGCAAGGATCGTCGCGCCCTCGACGGCAGAGAGCACGATGTCGCCGCCTGCGGTCACGGCGGCGTGGTCGATGAAGCTCTCGACGACCGATTGCACGTCGTTGCGGTCGACCAGGGCGTAGTAGCTCTCGGCATCGCCAGTTAGTCCCTCCTTGCCCAGAGTCGTGCCGAGGGCCGTCATTCCGGCCCAGACCAGCGAGTCGGTGATCAGATTGGTGGCGCTGAGTTCCTTCCAGAACTCGAAGTCGGCGTAGTCCTGCGCGCCCAGGTCGGCCATGCCGCCCGCCGCCATGTCGACGCCCATGTACTGGTAGACGGATCCCGGGGTGCCGAGGCTCTCGTCGTAATCTGCAGCCAGGCGCACGCGGTCGCCGAACTTGAGCTGCCTGTCGCCGGAGTCGGAGGTGTACTGGTAGTCGTCGAGGAGCGCACCCACGAAGCTGTTGACCAGCCCCGCGCCGCCATCATTGACCGGTGCAACCGTGGCATGCAGGCCGGTGTCGGCGCTGATGCCGGCATGATCCTCGGCGTGGATCGACAGGCCGCCGCCGGTGACAACCGTGTTTTCGGCATTGTCGGCGGCGTAGTCGATGAATGCCCGCGCCGCCGCGCTGACCTTGTTGCTCGACAAGACGCCACTGGCGCTGCTGCCGGCGGCACCGAAGAAGGCGGCGGGATAGGAAGTGGCGTCATTGGTGACGCGCGCGTTGATCTGTGCGCTCGACACGGCCGACAGCCCGACTTCGCCGGCCACGGCGACCGTGGTGTTGCGCAGATAGGCCTGCACCCGCGCCGGCCGCTCGGCGTTGAATAGCGGCTGCTCCTCGGCCCACACCGCGGGGTTGCCGAAGTCGCTGATATTGCCCGGTGCGATGATCAGCGAGGAGAGCGTCGGCGCGTACTTGTAGATCGTCCCGCTGGCGACGTCCTGCACGCGGTCGCCATGCCGGATGGTGACCACCTCGGTGTCGTTGGTCGTGTAGTCGGGCGCGGTCTCGGAAATCCCGAGCAGCGCGTCGAAAGTGTTGAACAGCAGATTCTGCGGCACGAAGCCGATGCTGTTGAAGGCCAGCAGAATGCCGACCGACTCCTCGCCGGAAGCCGCGAGGCTCGTCGTCAGCGCGTCGATCGTCGAGGTATTCGCCGCCTCGATCGACAGATCGCCGGCATGGACGACGACGTCGCTGTCCTCGATGAAGGCGTCGGCCGCGCTGAGCACGACGTTGGTGGCCAGGGTGCCGTTGGCGGCGAGTGACGAGCCCGTGCCGAAGGAACTGCCGCCCGAGGAGGTCGCCGAGTTGTCGGCGATGGCACGGATGGTGGCGTTCTCGATGGCGACGATGGCGATCGCATCGCTGGCCACGGCCCCGCCGACATCCAGCGCCACCTTGCGGACGAATGCCTCGACGGTGCCACGGACTTCGTTGAAAACCGCCATCGCGCTGATCGCCGCGGAATCGGAGTCGGAGAAGTTGATGCCCTGCGGAAAGAGGTCGTCGCTGGGCACGATCTTCCAGAAACCGAAGTCGGCGTAGTTCTGCTTGGCCAGATCGAGCAGGCTGCCGTCTTCACCCATGAACGCGTAGACGCGCCCCGGCGTGCCGCCGAGTTCGTGCCAGAGGTTCGTGTCCGCGTAGTTCTGCAGGTCCAGTTCGACGCCGCTGGCACTGGCACCGAGATATTCGTAGACGCCGCCCGCGCTGCCACCGACCTCGACCCAGGGCCCATTGGCGTAGTCCTGGTCGCCCAGGTCCAGGGTCGCCGCGGCGCCGCCGGTATAGCGGTAAAGGCTGCCTTCGGCGCCGCTGGTGCCACCATAGCCCGCGGCCACCTCGATGACATCGCCGCTGAAGATCAGGCGATTGCCGAACTCGCTCGTGAAACGCGCTACGCCATAGTCGTCGGCCAGCCGCACCAGGGTGGTGCCCTGAACGAGGTCCTGGGCGCCGTCGGCGCTGCCGAAGTCTTCGGCGCCGAAATCGGACGTCAGGCGCACCCGATCGCCAAAGTCGAGCGCCAGCGTGCCGCTTTCGTTGGTGGTCGGCACGAGGTCGAGCACGGCACTGACC
>LBIU01000385.1 GCA_000987445.1 Candidatus Accumulibacter adiacens
CGCAGTTGCTCGACTATTGTCGGCGCTCGGCGAATCCGGTCGGCCGCCTGCTGCTGCACCTCGTCGGGTGCGCCAGCGAGGAGAATCTGCGCCGTTCGGACTGCATCTGCACGGCCCTGCAGCTGGTCAATTTCTGGCAGGACATCGCCATCGACTGGCAGAAGGGCCGCGTCTACCTGCCACAATGCGACCTCGAACGCTTCGCCGTCTGCGAAACGCAGATCGCCGCCGAACGCTGCAGCGCGGAATGGACGGCACTGCTCGCCTTCGAGGTCGGACGTACGCGTGGCCTGATGGACGCCGGCGCCGCGCTGGTCCACCAGCTGCCGGGGCGTATGGGCTGGGAAATCCGCTTGACGGTGCAAGGCGGTCTGCGCATCCTGGAAAGGATAGAGCAGGCCCGCGGCGACGTTTTCCGGCAACGTCCACGGCTCGGTCCGGCCGATTACCTGTTCATCGGCAGCCGCACGCTGTTCATGTAAGTGCGGCAAGGCGCGCAAGTCATGTGAGAATTGCGACCATCTGCCCCTCTAGAGAGTGCGAATGACCCCCGACGACTACTGCCAACAGAAAGCCGCCCGCAGCGGTTCCAGCTTCTACTACAGCTTTCTCTTCCTGCCGCCGAACCAGCGACGCGCGATCACCGCGCTCTATGCCTTCTGCCGTGAAGTCGACGATGTCGTCGACGAGTGCCACGATCCACAGATCGCGGCCACCAAGCTGGCCTGGTGGCGGCAGGAGTTGAGCAGCGTCTACGGCGGCAAGCCACAGCACCCGGTCAGCCAGGCGCTGCAGTCGGCCTGCGCCGGGTTCAACCTCCCGGAAGAGCAACTGCAGGAGATCATCGATGGCATGGAGATGGATCTGCAGCAATCGCGCTATCTCGACTTCAAGGCGCTGTCGCTCTACTGCTACCGGGTGGCCAGCGTCGTCGGGCTGCTGGCGGCTGAAATCTTCGGCTACCAGGAGCGCAAGACGCAGAAGTACGCACACGATCTTGGCGTCGCCTTCCAGCTCACGAACATCATTCGCGATGTCGGCGAAGACGCGCGCATGGGACGCATCTACCTGCCGATCGACGAACTGAAGCGCTTCCAAGTGCCCGCCGCCGACATTCTCAACGCCCGCCACAGCGACAACTTCCAGCGCCTGATGGCCTTCCAGGTCGAGCGGGCCGAGAGCTACTACGCGCAAGCCATCGACGCCCTGCCGGCCAGCGATCGCCACAGCCAACGCCCCGGCCTGGTGATGGCGGCGATCTACCGCACCCTGCTCGACGAGATCAAGCGCGACGGCTATCAAGTCCTCAGCCAGCGCACCTCGCTGACCCCGATACGCAAGCTGTGGATCGCCTGGCGGACCTGGATGCGCGGATGAGAGCAGCGATCGTCGGCGGCGGTTGGGCAGGTCTCGCCGCCGCCGTCGAGTTGGCCCGCTCAGGTGCACAAGTGACCCTGTTCGAGGCCGCCAGACAACTCGGCGGGCGGGCGCGCAGCGTCGAGGCGCACGGCCGGCGTCTGGACAACGGCCAGCATCTTCTCATCGGTGCCTACCGCGAGACGCTGGGCCTGATGAAGGACGTCGGCACCGACCCCGAGCAACTGCTCAAGCGTCTGCCGCTCGAACTGAATTTCCCCGCCGGCAGGAACAGCCACTTCCGCATGCGCCTGCCCGGGTTGCCGGCGCCTTTTCACCTCGCGGCAGGCCTGCTCGGCGCACGCGGCGTCGGCTTCGCCGCGAAGATCGGCGCGGTGCGCTTCATGCGTTCTCTGCAGCGCGTCGACTACCGCCTCGACGCCGACTGCACGGTCAGCACCCTGCTCGACCGCCATCGCCAACATGGCCCACTGCGCCGGTACCTGTGGGAGTCGCTCTGTCTGGCCGCGCTGAACACCTCGCCGCAACAGGCGTCGGCGCAGATATTCGTCAACACGCTACGCGACACGCTCGGCGGAGGCCACGCCGCCACCGACCTGCTGCTGCCGGCAGCCGACCTCGAGCAGGTGTTTCCGGCCGCGGCCGCCCGCTTCGTTGCCGCGCACGGTGGGCAGATCCGGCTGTCGACGCGCATCGAGACCATTGCCGACGGTTTCGAGCTTGCTGGCCAGCGCTTCGACGGCGTTCTCCTGGCCGTTGGCCCGCAACACGCGGCGCCCTTGCTCGCCGGCCACCAGGCAACGGCCGCCAGCGCACGGCTGCTCGCCGGCTACGGCTTCGAGCCGATCGCCACCGTCTACTGCGGCTATTCCCCGCCGCTGCGCCTGCCTTTCCCGATGCTTGGCCTGGCGGCGCAGGACAGCGGCCAGATCGGGCAGTGGGTTTTCGATCGCGGGGCACTCTGCGGCACGCCGGGAGTGATCGCCTTCGTGCTCAGCGGCCATGGCGCCTGGGAGGAATTCGACAGGCACAGGCTGGCCGCGCAGCTCGACAGCGAACTGTCGGCCGCCCTGCACACCCGGCTACCGGCGATCGAATGGCAACAGGTGATCCGCGAACAGCGCGCGACTTTCTCGTGCCGCCCCGGCCTGCACCGCCCGGCCGCACGCACCGCGCGCAGCGGCTTGTGGCTGGCCGGGGATTATGTCTGCGCCGACTACCCGGCCACGCTCGAGGCGGCCGTGCGCAGCGGCCTTGACGCGGCCCGGGGCATGCTGCTCGGAAACGGCGCCTGAGCGCGCGCGGGCGGGCGTTCAGCCGGGTGTTTTCCAGCCGTCGATGCGCGTCCGCGAGCAGTCGACGGCCGCCGGCGTGAAGAGATCGGCGTGGCGCAGGACGACTTCCTCGAAAGCGTAGTCCTCGAGACCCAGTTCGAGCAGCGCCGAATAGCCGTTGACGTCCGGTTCGCGATTGACGGCACGCTCGACGGCGCCGATGATGCCGTGACGCTTGATCAGCTGCCAGGTGCGCAGGTCGCGCGTGGCCTTGCCATTCCTGGCCGAGAGCACGCCTTCGTAGGCATAGACGGCCTCCAGACACTGCCGCTCGGGCTCGCTGCCGGCGCCGTACTTCTCGGCACGCAGTTCGAGCGCGCGCTTGCGCGCCGCGACGGCCAGATCGGGGCGTCCGCGTTCGAGCACATTCTTTTCGAACATGGCGCACTCTTCGGGCGTCTTGAGGTTTGCTACTCGTTCGACCATCAGCGACATAAGATTCCTAAGCTGTTGAACTACCGTGGTTACTGCCAGCGCGGAAGGAAATGG
>LBIU01000386.1 GCA_000987445.1 Candidatus Accumulibacter adiacens
GCGACCTCGGCCGGACGCAGACTCAAGGCCAGCTTGTCGAGTACGCCGTTGACGTACTTGTGTCCGTCCGTGCCACCGTAAGCCTTGGCCAGTTCAATCGACTCGTTGATGATCACCCGATACGGCGTCTGCGGATAATTGGCCAACTCGAAAGCGCCAGCCAACAGGACGCTGGCCTCGATCGGCGAAAGCTCGCCGAAGGGCCGGTCCAGATACGCCTGGAGCTGTTCCTGCAGCGCCAGGCGCTGAACGAGAACACCGCGCAGCAACTTGACGAAGAACTCGCTGTCGGCCTTGTCGAAGCCTTCGACGTCGCCGAGGTGCGCTTCGATTGCCGCTTCATCGTTACCACTCAGCTGCCACTGATAGAGCCCCTGCAGGGCAAACTCGCGGGCCCGGCGACGCGGCGATCGAGCGGCAGTACCTTTAGTGCCGCCTTGGTTCGGCAAGGGCCCGGCCATCACGAGCGCTCCCCGAGTGCGGCCAGCAAATTGGCCATCTCGACCGCCACCTGTGCGCAATCGGTGCCTTTCTGCTGCATGCGGGCGAGCGCCTGATCATCGTCCTCGCAGGTCAGAATTCCGTTGGCGATCGGCACCCCGCTGTCGAGCTGGACCTCGATCACTCCCCGGCAGGAGTCGTTGGCGACGATCTCGAAGTGATAGGTTTCGCCGCGGATGACCGCGCCCAGCGCGACCAGCGCATCGAAACGCTCGCTTTGCGCCATCGTCTGCAGCGTCAGGGGTATTTCCAGAGCGCCCGGCACGGTCGCCAGCGTGATGCGCGCCTGCTCAACCCCGAGGCGCTGCAACTCACTGAGGCAGGCGCTGAGCAGGCCCTCACCAATTTCCGGACTGAAACGGCTCATGACGATGCCGATCGCCAGGCCTTCGCCGTCAAGCGAAACGTCGTATTCGTCGAGGTTCTCGTCGCGACGCGCGCGCGAGGTCTTGTGATGCGTTGTCTGGGTGCTCATCAGAGTCCTTCAAGGTCGGTCAGGTTGGCAATATGGCCGGTGACTTCGAGGTCGAAGCCGGTCATGCTCGGCATCCGCCGCGGACTGGCCAGCAATTTCATCTTCCCGACTCCGAGGTCGCGCAGGATCTGCGCCCCGATACCGTAGATGCGCGGGTCCCAACGGGCGGCCGGACGCTTGCTGGCGACCGGCTCACGGAGCATGGCGAGAATGTCCTGACCACTCTCCGGACGGTGTAGCAAGACGATCACGCCAGCCCTCGCCCGCGCCAGCGCGGCCAGCGCCACGTCGAGCGAAAAAGTATGCCGCTCGCCACCGGGATCGAGGAAATCGACCACCGAGAGGGGTTCATGCACCCGCACCACCGTCTCCTGATCGGGGCAGATCTCGCCCTTGGTAAGCACCAGATGCACCTCGTTCGAGGTGCAATCGGTATACGCATGCAGCATGAACTCGCCGTGCGTAGACTGTACCGGTTTCGACAGCGTGCGCTCGACCAGCGTCTCGTGCTGGCTGCGGTAATGAATCAGATCGGCGATGGTGCCGATCTTGAGGCCATGCTGGCGCGCGAAGTCGACCAGATCGTGCAGGCGCGCCATGCTGCCGTCCTCGTTGAGGATCTCGCAAATCACCGCCGCCGGCTCGAGCCCGGCGAGCAGCGCCAGATCACAGCCCGCTTCGGTATGGCCGGCACGCACCAAGACACCGCCCGCCCGCGCCATGATCGGAAAGATATGGCCGGGCTGAACGATGTCTGTCGGCTCGGCGTTACGCGCCACCGCCGCCTGGATAGTCAGCGCGCGGTCCTGCGCCGAGATGCCGGTGGTCACCCCTTCGGCGGCTTCGATTGAAACCGTAAACGCCGTGCTGTACGGACTCTTGTTGTCACGCGCCATCTGTGTCAGGCCCAATTGCCTGCAGCGGGCCTCGGTCAGCGTCAGGCAAATCAGACCACGCCCAAAGCGGGCCATGAAGTTGATCGCTTCCGGAGTGACATGCTCGGCGGCGAGAATCAGATCACCTTCGTTCTCGCGGTCTTCCTCGTCGACCAGGACGACCATCCGTCCCGCACGCATTTCGACAATGACTTCCTCGATCGGTGAAACATCTCCAGAAGTGCTCTGTGGTGCCATTCTCTACATCCTCCGCGCCGGGCTTGCGCGCACATGAGCCTACGCCAAGTGACGACAAGCCGTCGCCTGATTGGACGGCCAGGCTGAGCGCCGGTTCGCCTGGCGCCACAGCGTTCCAGCTTGGACCTGGAAGGCAAGGCTCGCCGAGCATAGCCGTCCTGCTCAGCCAGCATCGTTCCCGAACCCGGCATTGTCTCAGTTTCCGAGCCTGACCGCTACGCAGCGATGAATCCGTTGGCGCAGTCTCGGCCAGTCGTCGACCGGCGCCCAGCCTGACGATTGCCCAACAGGTCAATTATTCGTTCTATCATGGTCGACAGCGAGGGCCCATCGCCGTCGGCTGATCAATTGAACGGTGACTGGGTGTGCGTCGGCATGTTCCGACGAGGGTGAATGCCTAAAGGGCGAAGGATCAGTTCAATGTCAATCAATGAGAGCTTGTTGTTGATCGCCGCGGGAGTCGTCGTGGCTTTTTTCGCATGGCGCTCCTTCAACGCGCGGCGTGCTGCGAACGAGCAAGCAGAACGGAAGGCCGCTGAGGAGGCGGCTCGTGCACAGGCCCAGCGCCAGGCCGCTGACGAAGCGGCCCGTGTCGAAGCCGCGCGCAAGGCCGCCGAAGACGCCGCCCGCGCCGAGGCCGAGCGCAAGGCCGCCGCAGACGCCGCCCGCGCCGAAGCC
>LBIU01000387.1 GCA_000987445.1 Candidatus Accumulibacter adiacens
GATCTTCATTGTCATTCCACCTGCTCCGACGGGCTCCTGGCGCCGGCCGATGTCGCTGCTCGGGCGGCGGCCAATGGCGTCGAGCTGCTGGCGCTGAGCGACCACGACTCGCTCGAAGGTCTGCCGGCGGCAGGTTCGGCGGCGGAAGCGGCCGGCATGGGTTTCGTCAATGGCGTCGAGATTTCGATCGAGTGGCAGGCGCTGCAGATTCATATTCTTGGCTACGCCTTCGATAGCCGTGACCAGACGCTCAACGCCGGTCTGGAAAGTATTCGCTCGGGGCGTGTGGAGCGTGCGCAACGGATGTCGGCCGAACTCGAGAAAGTCGGCATTGCGGGCGCCTTCGATGGTGCCATGTCCTACGCGGCCAATCCCAGTCTGATCAGTCGCGCGCATTTCGGCCGCTTTCTGGTCGAGACCGGCGCGGCCAAGGACCTGCGCAGCGTCTTCGAGTCCTATCTGGTTCCCGGTCGACCGGGGTATGTCGATCACCGCTGGGCGACGCTCGCTGATTCGCTGGCCTGGGTGCACGCCGCTGGCGGGCTGGTGGCGGTCGCCCATCCCGGGCGCTACAAGCTTTCGCGTGCGGAAATGCGTCGCTTCCTGGCCGAATACAAGGATCTCGGCGGGCAGGCGATCGAGGTCGTATCGGGCAGTCACACGCAGGAGCATGTCGATATCTTCGGGCGCTACGCTCGGGAGTATGGTTTTCTGGCTTCGCGGGGTTCCGATTTCCACGGCCCGGGCGAGAGTTATTTTGATCTGGGGCAACTGGCGGCCTTGCCGGATGGGCTGAAACCCATCTGGGAAGCGTTTTGAGCCGGGGGAGAGCGATGGCACAGTACGTTTCGATACATCCCGATAACCCGCAACAGCGGCTGCTGCAGCGGGCGGCGGAGATGATCCGCCAGGGCGGCGTCATTGCCCTGCCGACCGACTCCAGCTACGCCCTCGCTTGCCACCTCGGCGACAAGGCAGCGGTCGAGCGGATTCGCGCGATCCGTGGTGTCGATGAACGCCATCTGCTGACCCTGATGTGCCGCGATCTGTCGCAGATCGGCCAGTTCGCACGGGTGGACAATGCCACCTATCGCTTGCTCAAGGCGACGACGCCGGGCAGCTACACCTTCATTCTGGAAGGGACCCGCGAGCTGCCGCGGCGCGTGCTGCATCCGAAACGCAAGACGATTGGCCTGCGCGTGCCGGCGCATACGGTTACCCTGGCCTTGCTCGCAGCACTGGACGAGCCGCTGCTGACCTCGACCCTGATCGTCGCCGGTGACGAGGGGCCGCTGACCGAAGGCTGGGAAATCCAGGATCGGCTCGAAAGCCAGCTCGAACTGATCCTCGACAGCGGCAACTGCGGCATCGAGCCGACCACCGTCGTTGATCTGACCGGCGCCTTGCCGATACTGGTCCGCGCTGGGCTGGGGCCGCTGGCGCCTCTCGGCCTCGATTGAGGAAGGCGATGACATGCAAGAGATGATCCAGACCGTCGCCATTGCCGCCCTGCCGGTGATTCTGGCGATTACGTTGCACGAGGCGGCACACGGTTACGCGGCGCGCTACTTCGGTGATCCGACGGCCTGGCAGGAAGGCCGCATTACCGCCAATCCGCTGAAGCACATCGACCCGGTGGGCACGATCCTGGTGCCGATCGTCATTCTGCTGCTGTCCACCGGCGGCATTCTGTTTGGCTGGGCCAAGCCGGTGCCGGTCAATTTCGGCCGCCTGCGCCACCCCAAGCAGGACATGCTGTGGGTCGCCGCCGCCGGGCCGGCCGCCAATCTGGTCATGCTGCTGTTCTGGGCGCTGCTGATGAAGCTGGCGGTGACCCTGCCGATCCATTTCTTCAGCGTGCCGATGGCGCGCATGGCCGAAATCGGCATCCTGGTCAACCTGGTCTTGATGGTGCTCAACCTCTTCCCGCTGCCACCGCTGGACGGAGGCCGTATCGCGGTCAGCCTGCTGCCACAAGACCTCGCCTGGCGCTTTGCGCAGCTCGAGCGCTTCGGCTTCCCGATCCTGTTGCTGCTGCTGTTCACCGGTATTCTCGGCAAGCTAATGATGCCGGTGATGAGCGCCGTGATGGGCACGATCTACTTCATTTTTCAATTTTCCGCCTGAGCCTTCGGAGCGCGAACATGTACGCAGAACGAGTCCTCTCCGGCATGCGCCCGACCGGCAGCCTGCATCTGGGCCATTACCATGGCGTGCTCAAGAACTGGGTCGCGCTGCAGCACCAGCATCCCTGCCTGTTCTTCGTCGCCGACTGGCACGCGCTGACCACCCAGTACGACGATCCACAAGGCATCGTCGCTGCCTCCTGGGACATGGTCATCGACTGGCTGGCGGCCGGCGTCGATCCACAGCGGGCGACGCTGTTCATCCAGTCGCAGGTTCCCGAGCACGCCGAATTGCATCTGCTGCTGTCGATGATGACGCCGCTCGGCTGGCTGGAGCGGGTGCCGACCTACAAGGACCAGCAGGAAAAGATCGAGAGCAAGGATCTATCGACCTACGGTTTTCTCGGCTATCCGCTGCTGCAGTCGGCCGACATCCTGATCTATCGTGCCGACAAGGTACCGGTGGGCGAGGACCAGGTGCCGCACATCGAGTTCTCGCGCGAGCTGGCGCGGCGCTTCAACCACCTCTACGGTCGCGAGGCGGGCTTCGAGGACAAGGCCAGGGAGGCGGTCAGGAAGCTGGGTTCGAAGCGCGCCCGTTCCTATACGCAGCTGCGCACCTACTTTCAACAGAATGGTGACAAGACCGCCATCGCGCGCGCGCACGCGCTGCTCGACGAAGTTCCCGGTCTGGCGCCCGCCGACCGCGAACGGCTGTGTGGCTATCTTGAAGGCACCGGCAAGATGATTCTCGTCGAGCCCGGCGCGCTGCTGACCGCCGCCTCGCGGATGCCGGGCCTCGACGGGCAGAAAATGTCGAAATCCTACGGCAACACGATCACCCTGCGCGAGGATGCGGCCGCAGTGACGCACAAGCTGCGGCGCATGCCGACCGACCCGGCGCGGGTGCGCCGCGAGGACCCGGGCGACCCGGACAAGTGCCCGGTCTGGCAGTTGCACCAGGTGTATTCGGACGAGGCCTGCCAGGCCTGGGTGCAGCAGGGCTGTCGCAGCGCCGGCATCGGCTGTCTGGACTGCAAGCAGCCGGTGATCGACGGCATCCTCGCCGAGCAGGCGCCAATGCGCGAGCGCGCGCAGCCGTACCTGGACGACCCACGCCTGGTGCAGGAAATCATCGCCGAAGGTAACCAGAAGGCGCGCCAGCTCGCTCGCGAGACGATGCGCGACGTGCGCGGCGCGATGGGCTTGAACTACCGCTGAGCGCGCTTCCGAGGCCCACGGAGATGAGCGACAGCGTGACCGCCACCACCGCCGAGGCGGTTCCTGTCGTGGTCAGTCCGCTGGCCCGCATCTACGGTCAGCCGCTGACGCAGTTGCCGCTCGATCTGTACATCCCGCCCGATGCGATGGCGGTGATGCTCGACGCCTTCGAGGGCCCGCTCGACCTGCTGCTGTACCTGATCCGCAAGGCCAACGTGAATGTCCTCGATATTCCGATGGCACCGCTGACCGAACAGTACTTGCTCTACGTCGAAGCCATGCGCTCGCAGAACCTCGAACTGGCAGCCGATTATCTGGTGATGGCGGCGATGCTGATCGAGATCAAGTCGCGCATGCTGTTGCCGCGCCCGAAGGTCGACGCCGGCGACGAGGCCGAGGATCCACGCGCCGAACTGGTGCGCCGCCTGGTCGAATACGAACAGATGAAGTTGGCAGGGCATGGGCTCAACGAACTGCCGCAGGCTGAACGCGATTTCGAGTGGGTCGAAGTGTGGGTCGAGAAGACCTTGCTGCGGCGCTTGCCCGAAGTCAGTACCCTGGATTTGCAGGAGGCCTGGAGGGGCATCCTCCGCCAGGCCCGCCTGCACACGCATCACATGGTGCAGCGTGAGGAACTGTCGGTACGCGAGCACATGACGCTGATCCTGCGCCAGCTGCGCGATGCGGGCGGTTTTGTCGAATTTGGCGATCTTTTCGACCCGCAGCAGGGAGCGCCGGTGCTGGTGGTGCACTTCCTGGCGCTGCTCGAACTGGCGCGTGAGCACCTGCTTGAAGTGACACAGGTCGAAGTCTTTGCGCCCATTTACCTGAGGTTGAGCGATGAGCGCAGTGAGCCTCGATAAAGCGCTGAGCGATGCCGTGCTGTCGGGTACCCCCGCCGACCTCAAGCGGGTGCTCGAGGCGGTGCTCTTGAGTGCCCGCACGCCCTTGTCGGTGCTTGAGCTACGCAAGGTATTCGACGACCGGATCGGCGCTGACGTCCTGCGCGCCCTGCTCGAAGAGCTGCGCCAGGAATGGAGCACGCGCCCCCTGGAACTGCTGTCGGTGGCGAGTGGCTGGCGCTTTCGTACACGCGCCGAATTCATGCCCTTTCTGGAGCGGCTGAATCCGGAAAAGCCACCGCGCTATTCGCGCGCAGTCCTCGAAACGCTGGCCATCATCGCCTATCGCCAGCCGGTGACGCGCGGCGACATCGAGGATATCCGCGGGGTGACCGTCGCCACGCAGGTCATCCGGCTGCTCGAGGAACGTGGCTGGGTCGACGTCGTCGGTCATCGCGACACGCCGGGGCGGCCAGGACTGCTGGCGACAACCCGTAAATTTCTTGACGACCTCGGCTTGCGCAGTCTTGCCGAGTTGCCGCCTCTGCAACAAATCAATTCAACCCTGGACCTCGCTGATGGCCAATAGCAAGCGCAGATTGCCTGCCGCCCCTTCTCGTTCGCCACGCCCGGCGGCCGCCGGCGCCCCCCGGCGACACCCTGTCGATAGCCCCGCGCCCGAGTCTTCCGCCGCCGGCGAAGGGGGCCGTCGCCGGGTGCCGCCGCGGCCGACCGTGGAGCCGTCGAAACGGGGCCGCCACCAGGAGATTCCGAGCAAGCCCGAGCGCCTGCAAAAGGCGCTGGCGCAAAGCGGCGTCGGTTCGCGGCGGGAGATGGAAGCGCTGATCGCCGCCGGGCGGATCAATGTCAATGGCCAGCTGGCGCACATCGGGCAGACGGTCAGTCCCGGCGACCGGGTCAAGGTCAACGGCAAACTCGTCAATCTGCGCTTTTCCAATCGGCTGCCGCGGGTGATCCTCTATCACAAGCCGGAAGGCGAGATCGTTTCGCGCAATGACCCCAATCGTCGCCCGACGGTGTTTACCTCGATGCCACGCCTGTCTGCCGGACGCTGGGTGGCGGTCGGCCGGCTGGACTTCAACACCAGCGGGCTACTGTTGCTGACCACCTCGGGGGAACTGGCCAATCGCCTGATGCATCCGCGCTATCGGCTGGTCCGCGAGTACGCGGTGCGCATCCTCGGCGAGGTCTCGGACGAGGCGCGCAGCCGCCTGCTCGAGGGGGTCGAGCTCGATGACGGGCCGGCGCAGTTTGCCAGTTTTCAGGAGGCCGGCGGCGAAGGTGCCAACCGCTGGTTCCGCGTTTCGCTCTTCGAAGGTCGCAATCGTGAGGTGCGACGCATGTTCGAGGCGGTCGGCCTCGTCGTCAGTCGCCTGATGCGCGTTCGTTACGGGCCGCTTGCGCTGCCGCCGAACCTGAAGCGGGGGCAGGTCCTGGAGCTTGCCGAAGACGAAGTGAAGCGCTTGCTGGCGGGCTTCGACATGGAGAATCCGGAAGCCGATCGCCCGCCGCGGCGCGGCCGCGAGCCTTGAGCGCGCAGCCAACGAGCCCTGCCAGTGCGCAGGCCGATTTACGTCGGCGACGATTTTCGTTATAATCCAACGGTTTTCCGGTCGCCCCTTGTGGGCACAATTTTTCGGGGATGGGCGTTTCGCCCATTTTTTATTTGCAGCCATGGATGTGCACGAAGTTCTTGAAAAAACGGTGTCCGGCCTCGGCTACGAGTTGGTCGATGTCGAGCGCAGTCCGCGTGGCCGTGTGCTGCGCGTCTTCATCGACAAGCCGGACAAGCCGCGCGGCGTCGATGTCGAAGACTGCGCGCTGGTCAGCAATCAGTTGTCGCGGGTGTTGATGGTCGAGAGCTTCGATTACGATTGTCTCGAGGTTTCCTCGCCGGGGATCGACAGGCCGTTGAAGAAGGAGGCTGATTTCGAGCGTTTCGCGGGGTCCGAGATCACTCTCAAGCTGCGCTTGCCGTTGAATGGCCAACGAAATTTCAAAGGTGTCCTGCAGGGTATGCACGAAGGCAAGGTGCGCTTGCGGATCGATTCGGGCGAGGTGCTGTTCGACCTGGTCAATGTTGACAAGGCGCGTCTGGTGCCCAACTTCGACCTGGCAAAATCGACTGACAGGCTGGTTTAGGAGGTAATGAGCAAATGAGCCGCGAAATCTTGCTGCTGGTGGATGTCCTGGCACGTGAAAAGAACGTCACCAGGGACATCGTCTTCGGCGCGCTGGAACTGGCGCTGGCGTCGGCTACCAAGAAGCGCATCCACGACGACGCGAATGTGCGCGTGGTGGTCGACCGCGAAACCGGTGATTTCGAAACCTTCCGCCGCTGGGAGGTCGTTGCCGATCCTGATTTTCTTGACGAGGAGCAACAGATTCCCTTGTCGGAAGCGCAGGTTCAGGATCCCGAGGTCGAGGTGGGTGACTTTCTGGAAGAGGCGCTGGAACCCATCGATTTCGGCCGTATCGGCGCGCAAGCTGCCAAGCAGGTGATTCTGCAGAAAATCCGCGACGCCGAGCGCGAGCAGATTCTCAATGACTTTCTGGGTCGCAAGGAGCACCTGGTGATCGGTGCCATCAAGCGCATGGAGCGCGGCAACGCGATCATCGAAACCGGCAAGATAGAAGCCCTGCTGCCGCGCGACCAGATGATTCCACGCGAAAATCTGCGTGTCGGTGATCGTGTCAAGGCCTATCTGCTGCGTATTGATCGTGCCGCCCGCGGGCCGCAATTGATCCTCTCGCGAACGGCACCGGAGTTCATCGTCAAGCTGTTCGCGCTGGAAGTTCCCGAAGTCGACGACGGCTTGCTGGAGATCAAGGCGGCTGCCCGTGACCCCGGCATGCGTGCCAAGATTGCGGTAAAGTCCAACGATCAGCGCATCGACCCGATCGGGACCTGTGTCGGCATGCGTGGCATGCGCGTCACCGCGGTGACCAACGAGCTGGCTGGTGAGCGCGTCGACATTGTGCTCTGGTCACCAGATCCGGCACAGTTCGTCGTTGGTGCACTGGCGCCAGCGGAAGTCAGTTCGATCATCGTCGATGAAGAAAAGCATTGCATGGACGTGGTGGTCGACGAGCAGAACCTGGCAATTGCCATTGGTCGTGGCGGCCAGAACGTTCGTCTCGCTTCGGAGATGACCGGCTGGACGATCAATCTGATGACCGAAGAAGAGTCGCAAACCTTGGTCGAGGCCGAGGCAGCGGCGATGCGTGTCCTGTTCATGGAAAAGCTCGATGTCGACGAGGAAGTGGCCAATATCCTGATCGAGGAAGGCTTCTCGACTCTCGAGGAAGTCGCTTATGTGCCGGTTCACGAGATGCTGGAGATCGAGTCCTTCGACGAGGCGACCGTGCAGGAGTTGCGCGAGCGTGCGCGAAATGTTCTGCTGACCGAAGCGATTGCCACCGAAGAGAAGATCGAGGATGTCGCCGAGGATATGCTGAGCCTTGACGGAATGGACAAGGCCCTGGCCGGGAAACTGGCGGGGAGTGGTATCAAGACGCGCGACGATCTCGCCGATCTGGCGGTCGACGAGCTGACCGAATTGACCGGCATGGATACCCAGCGGGCTAAACAACTGATCACCACGGCGCGTGCGCACTGGTTCGAGTAAGCGGGAAAAAGGAATTCGATATGGCGCAAACAAGTGTTGCCCAATTTGCTACCCAACTGAAGATGCCGGCGGGTGCACTGCTCGAGCAGCTGCATCGCGCCGGTGTCACCAAGAGCGAGGCGGACGATCTGCTCTCGGAGCAGGACAAGTCCAGGCTTCTGGAGTATCTGCGGCGCTCGCATGGCGGTGATGCCAAGACCAAGATCACCTTGACGCGCCGAGAGACCAGCGAGATCCGGTCGCAGGATTCGCACGGAAAATCGCACACGGTCCAGGTGGAAGTGCGCAAGAAGCGCGTGCTTGTCAAACGTGATCAGACCGAGGCACGAGCCGCTGCAGCGGCGCAACCGCCAGGGGCGATAGCGGCGGCAGCGGTTGAGGAAATGGCCGAGGCAGTCCAGGCGCCGGTGTTCGAGCCGGTGGTCGAACCGGTCGTCGAACCGGTCGTCGAGGAGAAGGCCGAGCCAGTGCGCGCAGAAGTCCCCGCCGAAGCGGTCGTCGAGACGGCAGCCGAAGCGCGGGTCGAAGCGAAGCCCGAAGAAAGGCCCGAAGAAAAGGTCGAGGTGAAGCCCGAAGA
>LBIU01000388.1 GCA_000987445.1 Candidatus Accumulibacter adiacens
GCCGTCGCCGACTCGTCAGACACGGTCGATGAGTACCCGAACGACGGCAACAACGTCCGGGTTCAGTCGGTTTATGTCGAGCCCAGAGCCTTTGGCGATCTGGTCACCAGCAACGTCGTCGCTCCGAACCGGGCGCAGCAGGGTTCGCAGCTCGAAGTTCGCTACACCGTGACCAATCGAGGCTCGGCGTCCACCTACGTCAGCGATTGGCACGACACCGTCTGGCTGAGCCGCGACAAGCGGCGGCCAAGCGCCGCCAATGGCGCCATCCTGCTTGGCAGCTTCGCCCATAGTGGCGCTTTGGCAGTGGGTGAGGGCTACGACAACTCGCTCAGGGTCAACCTGCCGTCGAATCTGCCGAGTGGCATCAACACCTACTACCTCACTGTCTGGAGCGACGCCTACGACGTCGTTATCGAGGACACGCTCTCGTCCAACACCAACCCCGACGATCCCAATGAGATAGACAACAACAACTACAAGGCGCGTGCGCTGCAGGTGATCGCCGAACCGCCACCGATTCCCGAGCCGGTCCTCGTGCCAGATCTCACGGTTAGCTCGATCGATGCAGATGCTCTTGGCACGGGCGGTGAACGCTTCAGCGTCAGCTGGACCGTCCAGAACGGTGGTGCCGGAAGTGCAACGGGAGGCTGGAGGGACGATGTCTACCTGTCGAAGGTACCCAGTCTCTCGCTCAACGACCCGACGCGCGTCTACCTCGGCTCTGTCGCGCGTGCCGACGCCTTGCTGCCGGGTGGCAGCTATACCGTGAGCCACAGCTTCCAGCTGCAGCCCCCCGCCGAGGGGACCTACGTCATCGTTGTGACCGACGCCAATCGTGCTCGCGGTGCCAACGGCGACGTCGTTGAAACGGCAGAGGACAACAATGGGTTTTCGGCCGCCACGCAGGTGGTGCCACGCGCTCCGGCGGACCTGGCAGTGACCTCGGTGGTCGTTCCGCGCGAGAATTTCTCGGGCGAGGCGAGCACGGTCCAGTGGACGGTCAGCAACATCGGCGCCGAAGTGTGGTCCGGCACCAGCTACTGGATTGACCAGGTCTGGCTCTCACCAGACCCGGTTTTCGACCGGAACAGCAAGTTCTATCGGGACCGTGCGATCAAGGTCGGCGACTTCGCGCACACCAATTCGCCGA
>LBIU01000389.1 GCA_000987445.1 Candidatus Accumulibacter adiacens
CGCGCGGCGGCATCGCCGTGCCGGACGACGCCGAGCAACTGGTCTTCCCGATGACCCGCGACCCCGAGCTTCTCGGCAAGGCGTGGGCGCGCGCTGCGCAGCGCACGGTCGAGTTGCTTGCCGAGGGCCGCGACCTGGTGTTTCTGGTCGAAGGCGACGCGTCGACATTTTCCACCTTTGGTCACCTTGCCCGCGTCGTCCGCGAACTGGCGCCGGAGGTGCGCGTCGAGACGATCGCCGGCGTCAGTTCGTTCGCCGCTGCCGCGGCGACCACCGGCAGCACGCTGGCCGAGGAAGACGAAACGCTGGCGGTGATTCCGGCGGCCTACGGCGTCGGCGTCATCGATCACCTGCTCGACGAGTTCGATACCGTGGTCCTGCTCAAGGTCAAGCCTCTGCTCGACGAAGTCATCGAGCTGCTGGAGCGGCGCGGCCTGCTGGACAGCACCTGCTTCGTCGAGAAGGTCGGCGCGCCGGACGAGCGCGTGGTTCGCGACGTCGCCAGCCTGAAAGGCGAAAAAGCCAATTATCTGTCCCTGATGCTGGTCCATAACCCGAAGCGCGTACGCGGCGAATTGCGTCGCGGTTGCCGCACGCGCAAGGAAGCATTGGCCGTGGCGCCGGCCGCCGAGGCCGCATGAAGATCGCTGTCGTCGCCATCACCCGGCACGGCATTGCCCTGGCCGGCAGGGTGCTTGCCGCACTGCCCGGGGCCTCGCTGTTCGCCCCGGAAAAGTTTCACGCCGAAGCTGAAGCCGCCGCGCCGGCGGTCGTACAGTGTTACCGCGGCAAGGTCGGCGACCAGGTGCCGGCGCTGTTCGCCGCGTTCGACGGCATCGTCGCCATCGTCTCGCTGGGCGCTGTCGTCCGCCTGATCGCGCCGCACCTGGGCAACAAGGAAAGTGACCCGGCGGTGGTCGTGGTGGACGAGGCCGGCCGCTTTGCCATTCCGGTGCTCTCCGGACATGTCGGCGGCGCCAACGCCCTGGCTGGCTACCTGGCCACCACGCTGGGGGCGACGGCAGTGCTGACCACCGCCTCGGATGCGCGCCAGACGCTGGCCGTCGACCTCCTCGGCCGCGAACTCGGCTGGACGATCGAGGCGACGCACGCCGAAATCGTTCGCGTCAGCGCCGCGGT
>LBIU01000390.1 GCA_000987445.1 Candidatus Accumulibacter adiacens
GGCAGGTCGACCGGCGCAGCAAAGGACAGCATCAGCGCCCAACAGCCGCGCATCACGGCGCTGCTGGCCAGTGCCGCCAACTCGGGGGCCGCGTGCTGCACTAGTGGTGCCGCCTGCGGCGCAGGCACGGCCAGCAGGACGGCCGCGAAACGCGTCTCCAGCCAGCCTTGTTCAGCCGAAAAGATCTGCCAGCCGTGCGCCTGATGCCTGAGTTGCTCGATGTTCGTTCGCGCATGCACGGCGAGCGTGCCGGCCAGATACCGGGCAGGCGCGGTCATCGTCGGCATACCGACAAAGCGCTCGACGGTCGACTCGCGTCCTTGTGGTGAATCGCCATCAAACCTACACAGCCTGGGAGACCACAAGGCCGCGACCCCAGCCTGCTGCCAGCGCCGTACTTCGGCCCGGAAGTCGGCGTGGCGAGCGGTGAAATACTGGGCACCGTGGTCGCATTGCCAGTCGTCGCCTCGCCGGGTGCTCATACGCCCGCCAGGACCGCGACTCTTGTCGAACAGACTCACCTTGAGGCCAGCCTGTTGCAGTGTCGTGGCGCAGGATAGGCCGGCCATGCCGGCACCGATCAGCGCAACATGCGAAGAGGGATTCATGGTTTCCTCGTCCATCAGCGATCCGACGAGCCTGCGCGCAAATTCTTCCCGGCACAAGTCATTGCCAGCCTTGCAGCCACCGCTGGCCATCGCGCAGATCACGCCAGGACAGCGAAAACACCCGCCGCGAATGCACGGCTTCCATAACGATGGTCTCAATGCGGGTGGCCGGATGCTCGGGCGGAATCACCCCGGTAACCAGGAAGTGCTTTTCCTCGCCATGCGGGGAAGCCGCTGTCCACTTGCTGAGCAGCAGCTTCTTGGGGTCCAGGCGGCGAGCAGACTGCGAAACGAAGGCCTGTGCTTCGGCTCCGGGCGCGAGAAATTTTCTCATGGCTTTTGTGGTTTGTCCTAGACACTCATGGGATTGAACCTTATTATAGGCGACATGGCGCCGGACGTGGCTGATTTTTGTCTAGCGCAAAATGAGCTTCTCAGCGGTCAGCACGAAGATTTCTTTGGCGCCCAGGGAAGTTCTTTCCTTGAGAACAGGTCAACCGGAGAAGAGATGTCATGGAAAAAGTAGCCTTGGTCACTGGCGCAGCAGGCGGGCTGGGTCAAGCGGTGGCGGCGAAGCTGGCAGAGGCTGGCTGGCGACTCCTCGTGACCAGCCGGGAGGGTGAACGCTTGGCCCGCAGCTACGGGGACAGCCACATTCAGGTGGTCGCCGACTGCTCCAGCGTGGCCGGATCGCGCCACATTTTCGAGGTCGCCAGAGCGCATCATTTGCTGCCCACGGCCTTCGCGCACTGCGTTGGCAACATTCGTCTGGGCGCGTTGCATCGCATGTCCGAGGCCGACTTTGCGGCCTGCCTCAACGCCAATCTGATCAGCGCCTTCCATACACTGGCGGCCTTCGTCGGCGCCTTGCGCGATGCCAAATGCCCTGGATCGGCGGTGCTGGTCTCGTCGGCTGCCGCACGCATCGGTACGCCCAACCACGAAGCGGTAGCCGCCGCGAAAGCCGGTGTCGAAGGCCTCGTACGCAGCGCGGCGGCGACCTACGCGAGCAATGGCATCCGGATCAACGCCGTGGCTCCCGGCATCATGGACACGCCGGCGGCGACTGCCATTCTCGGTACCACGATGGGCCGCGAGGCGGCGGCTCGCCAGTACCCCTTGGCAGGCATCGGCTCCCCGGACGAACTGGCCGAACTGATGGTCTGGCTGCTCTCGGAGAAGGCGGCCCGGGTCACCGGCCAGGTGTGGTCGATGGATGCCGGCTTTTCCACCATTCGACCGCTGGTCAGGTAGGACGCGATGGACCACTCACTGCCCACTCCCATTGCACAGGTTCCAAACATTCCACGCAGCGTTGCCTGGCTCGGTTATGGAGGACTGCTGCCGTTTCTCCTCCTGGCCCCCGCCAGCCTTTTCGACCCTCACCACACAAGGATCTGGAGCGATGCGCTGCTTTCCTACGCTGCGGTGATCCTGAGCTTCGTCGGCGCCCTGCATTGGGGATTCGCCATGAGCTTGCCGGATCTGAGCGCGCGTTGGCGGACGCGGTGCTTCGCGTGGAGTGTCGTCCCGGCGCTGCTGGCTTGGGCGGCCTTTCTGCTTTCGCCGCTGCTGACGAGTATCCTTTTGGTGAGCGGCTTCCTGGCCCACTACTGGCAGGATAGGTGTTTGGTCGCCGCCGGCCACCTGCCGGCCTGGTACCTGCCGTTGCGCTTCCGGCTGACCACCGTGGCCTGTCTTTGCCTGACGGCAGGGGCTATCGCTGAAACCTGGTGATCGCTCAGAACCCATCGAGGAAAGGAGCAATGATGAACGCCTTCAACAGACTTCCGGGATTCGTGCAGACGCCCGCCGGACGGGAACGCGACGTGCTTCGTTGGCTGCCCCGCGTGCTCGTGTTCGGCACGCTGCTTCTGGCCCTGCCGTCACTTGCGACGCGACTTCTTGTCGGCGAAGGAAGTACAGCAGACGCCCCGACCGGCCTCCAGATGGTCGACATCCTTGCGCTCAGCGTCGTGCTCCTGCACTGGACCGCGGTGCTCACGATGGCGATTGCCGCATTCATCGTCATGGTCATGAAAGGTCCCGCCTATGTGGCGGACGCCTATCCCCTCGGGGATTCGGAAACCCCGGATGCTCCCGATGGCCGCCAGCCGGCTTCGTCCTGATGAATTGCTCGCCAGGTGCGCCGGGCCGGAGTTGTTCGGGGCGGGTGGATGGCTGCTTTCGATACACCAGGGTGCAAGCATGAAGACCCCGATCTGCCGATTCGACACCCCCGATGGCGTCGCCGCCTGGTACGCCATCGATGATCGCGTGATGGGCGGGAGCTCGGCCAGCAGAATCGCGTTCGATCCGCAAGGGCATGCCGTTTTCTCGGGATCGCTTTCCCTCACCGACAAAGGCGGCTTTGCGTCGGTTCGCGCACCGCTGATTGCGTCCAACAGCCTGGGCGGCTCAGCCTTCCTGCTCACCGTGCGCGGCGACGGCAAGCGCTACAAGTTCAGCATCAGGACCGGCGCCGAGTTCGACGGCATCAGCTACCAGGCGCCTTTTCAGCCACCGGCCGACGAGTGGACCACGACCAGACTGGCGGCAAGCGATTTTGTCCCGACCTGGCGAGGGCGCGTCCTCGACCACCTGCCACCGCTTGACCCCGCATCGGCACGGCAGGTGGGCCTGCTCATCGCCGATCGACAAATGGGTTCGTTCAAGCTCGATCTGCGCGCGATCGAACTTGTCGGCTGAAGGAGGGAAAGAATGCGCAATCTGCTTATCCTCGCACTTGTGGCCATCATCTGGTCCTTTCCGGCGCGGGCCGATGACCCGCTTTTGCCGCTCGGCGAACTTGCCAGGCCGGGCCGCGTGCTGATGCTGCGACATGCCCACGCGCCGGGCTTCGGCGACCCGCCGGATTTTGTCATTGGCGATTGCTCCACGCAGCGCAATCTTGATGCCAGCGGCCGGGCTCAGGCACGACAGTTGGGCAGCCGTCTGCGTGCCGTCGGCCTGAGCAATGCACGCGTCTTTTCGAGCCAATGGTGCCGCGCGCTCGAAACGGCCCGCCTACTGGACCT
>LBIU01000391.1 GCA_000987445.1 Candidatus Accumulibacter adiacens
GGCCGTCGCTCGCACGGCCGACAAGCGTCTCCGGCTGGCGCGTATCGAGGCCCTGAGCGAGCGCCTGGCCAGCCGACCGGCGCGCCTGACGCTGATGGAGGCCGAAGCCGACCTGCTGGCCGACCAGCTGGCCAGTACGACGGACTACATCGCGGCGCTGCAGGTCCTGCTGAGTCGCGTTCACAAGGCCGGAGTCAGTGCCCTGGTGAGCAATCTCGAGGACTTCATGCAGTCGCTGGGGGCGGCGCCAGAGGACTTGCTGGCTTTCGCCGAGGGTAATATCCGTCTCTCCCGATTGATCGATGACCTTCTGGTGAAGAGGCAGCAGGCGGAAGCCGAAAGTGCGCGCCTGCGTGGCGCCGTGTCGCTGCTCAACAGCAAGCTGGAAACCCTCGATCGTCTGCTCAATCTCAATCAGCTCGATGCCTCGGCGGCCTTCGGTATCGCCTTGCGCCAGGAAAGGGACAAGGCTTCCGACGCGATCAACATCGAGAGTGCCCGAGCCAGGGCGGAAAGCGAACTGGAGGTCAGCCGGATTGCCCTGTTTCAACTGGAGGAGAAGCGCCCTCCCTACGACCTGCCCAGCAAGCCGGCGCTGGAAAAGCTGCTGCGTGGCGCGGCACAGGACTGGGGTGCGGCGATCGATAGCCTGCTCGAACAGCGCCGCAGCCTGGTCACCCGCCTGAAGAACGAGCAGGCGCGCTACGCCGATGAACTGTCCGTGCTGCTCACCCAGCTCAAGTATTTCTCCGATCGCTCGCATACCTATCGCGATGCCCTCGAGAGCCATCTGTTCTGGATTCCCAGCGCGCAACCGATGGGCATGCAAACCCTGCGTGCCGCGGCGGATTCCATGGCCTGGCTTTCGGAGCCGGCGCACTGGCGCGATGTGCGCCAGGCCGTGGCCAGAAATCTCGACGACCGCCTGGGGGGATTCCTTGGCCTGCTGCTGCTCCTGCTGCTCGCCGTCGCCAGCCGCGGGCGCTTGCAGCAGCGCCTGGAGCGCATGGCGCCGCGGATCGGCAAGGTGCAGTCTGACGATCTGCTGCTGACCCTGGAAGCTTTCGCCATCACTGGGCTCCTCGCCTTGCCGCCGGCGCTGCTGCTCTTCGGACTGGCCTACCTGACGCACAGCCACACGGGTTTCGCCCGCAGCCTGGAGACGGCGCTCACGACGGGCGGCGTCCTGATCCTGTTCATGGAATTCCTCCTGCAACTGGTTCGCGTCAACGGCGTCGCCGCCGTCCATTTCGACTGGAGCCTGTCAACACTGACCCTGTTGCGGCGCAACACCCGGCGGCTGATGTTGTTGTTCGTGCCGATCACCATCGTCATGGTCCTGGTTTCGGTGCACGCCGCCCCCGAGATTCGCGACGGCCTGGGACGGATTTCCCTGATCGTCTTCTGTCTCGCGATTGCCTGGATCGGCTCCCGGCTGTGGCGCCTGTCGCGCATCAGTCTCGCCGCGACCGACGGCGACAACTGGCTGTGGTACATCGTTTACCTGTGGTATCCGGCACTGATGCTCATTGCCCTGGCGACGATTGGCCTGTCCCTGCTTGGCTACCACTACACCGCTTCACAGCTGCTGCGGCTGACCATGCAGTCGATCGTGCTGATCACCATGGCCACTCTGGTGCACGCCATGCTTGAGCGCGCCTTCTCCGTCTTCGAGCGGCGACTGGCGCAGGTACGGGCGCGCGAGGCGGGCCCGGCCGGCCAGGATCCCGGCACCCGAACAGTCGATCGCCAGGCGGCCGAACGCGCGGCCGACGCCCTTCCGGACGCCTTGCAGAGCTACGAGATCGACCGCCACACGATCAGCCGGCAAACGCGCGCCCTGCTCCGCCTGCTCATCCTGCTGGGCATTGCCTTTGCCATGGCCTCGATCTGGCAAGGCCTGTTGCCGGCAGTGCGCACGCTCGACGAGATCGTCCTCTGGCGCATCGGTTCTGGCGACGGCACCCTGCCGCAGCAGGTGGTGACTCTCTGGAGCCTGATCGTCGCGGCGACGGTTTTCGCGATCGCCATCATCGCCATCCGCAACCTGCCCGGTGCGCTCGAGGTGGCGGTCCTCAGCCGCTTCGATCTGGCGCCCGGCACCGGTTATGCCATAACCATGTTGCTGAACTACCTGATCGTTCTCGTCGGGCTGATTGCCGCGTCGAATCTTCTCGGCGTCGACTGGACGAAGCTGCAGTGGCTGATCGCGGCGCTCGGCGTCGGCCTGGGCTTCGGCCTGCAGGAAATCGTCGCCAATTTCGTCTCCGGCATCGTCATCCTCTTCGAGCGGCCGTTTCGCGTCGGCGACATCGTGACCATTGCCAGCCATACCGGCACGGTGACCCGCATCCACATCCGCGCCACGACGATCAGCGACTGGGATCGCAAGGAGCTGCTCATCCCGAACAAGACCTTCATCACCCAGGACTGCATCAACTGGACCCTCTCCGACCCCATCACCCGCCTGATCGTCCCCGTGACCGTCGCCTACGGAAGCGACACCGAGCAGGTGGTCGACACCCTGATGGAGGTCGCGCGGAACAACGAAAGCGTTGTTGACGAGCCGGAGGCTGCGGCCTTGTTCCTGCGTTTCGGCGAAAATGGGATGGAGTTCGAGCTGCGCGTGTTCACCCGCCTGGTCCTCTACCGCAGCATCGTCACGCACGAACTGCACATGGCCATCGACAGGGTTTTTCGCGAACGCGGAATCAAAGTCTCGTACCCGCAACGCGACATGCATCTGAGCACCGATTCGCCGCTCGAAGTCCTCATGAAGACGCCAACGGGCGAGCCGAGAGCGACGCCGTAGCCGTTTCGCGAATGATTTCCGCCAGGCGGCGCACGCCCGGCCCGGCAAAATCCGGCTCAGCCAGAACCAGGTACAGCGGCACCAGACGCTCGCGCCCTGCGCGCAGCGGCAGCGGTTTGAGCAGCCCGCTCGCCAGTTCGTCGCGGATGTGCTCGCACGGCAACCAGGCGAACGCATAGCCCATACGTAGCGCCTGAATCGAGCTCGCCATGTGGCTGACCGTCCAGCGCTGGTCCACTTCCACCGAAAGCGTGCGCCGATCGTGGGTCGCACCGGAGTCGCGCACCAGCACGTGCCGGTGTTCGCGCAGATCGCGGGCGCTGAGTTCTCGCCCGAGCCGATGCAGCGGATGATCGCGATGGGCGACGGCGACGACCGGCATCTGCAGCAGGAGGTCGCCGAGAAAACCGGGCGGCGCTTGCGGCGCGATGGCCAGATCGGCCTGCCCGGTGAGCAGCGCTTCCGTCGTGCCGCCAAGGACCGACTCGATCACCGTGATGCGCGTGCGCGGGCTCTCCTCGCCAAAGCGCGCCAGGCAATCGAAGAGCAGCCAGGTCGGGAAAAGGATCTCCACCGCCAGATGAATCTCCGCTTCCCAACCGGCCGACAGGGCGTGTGTCGCGCGCTCCAGGTCGTTCGCCTCATCGACCAGCGACCGCGCACGCCGGTAGAGCATCTGCCCGGTTGGCGTCAGCACCGCCTTGCGTCCCTGGATCTCGAAAGCCTTGACGCCGAGCAGGGACTCGATCTTCTGCACGGCGTAGCTCACTGCCGACTGGCTCTTGTGCAGAAGCTGTGCCGCCTGGGCGTAACCACCGGCGTCGACGACGGCGATCAGCCCGCGCCATTGCTCGAGAGTGATATGCGGTATCTCGGACATATATCCAACAGTTCGATAAAAAACAGCGAAATATTGTTCTTTTTTATCTTCTGCGTAAATAGTCAAATGGGTGCCTAGTCAATCACGGAGAGCTCCCATGAAAACCCTCTTGCAAATCAATACCAGCCTCTTCGCCAGCGGCGGTCAGTCCAGCCAGCTGGCCGAGCAATTCGTCGCCGCGTGGCGCA
>LBIU01000392.1 GCA_000987445.1 Candidatus Accumulibacter adiacens
GCGACCACCCTGATGCGCTCCCTGGCCCGCTTTGCCGACGACGACGCACAGGCTTGCGCGCTCGAAGCCAGTTCGATCGGCATTGCCGAAGGTCGCCTCGACGGCGCTCGCGTCGATGTTGCCGTATTCACCAATCTGAGCCACGATCATCTCGACTATCACGGCAGCTTCGAGGCTTACGCGCAGGCCAAGGCGGCGCTCTTTACCTGGCCCCGGTTGCGTCTGGCGGTGTGCAATCTCGACGACCCGTTCGGGCGCCAGCTGGCGGCGCTCAGTTCGGCCACCAAAGTGGTCGGCTACACCCAGCAGGAGGCGCCCGACGGTCGGCAGGGGACGCTGCGCGCCGAAGATGTCGAGGAAACCAGCAAGGGTCTGCGCTTCCGGCTCTGTGCTCCGAATGGGCGTGCGCTGGTCGAAACCGGCCTGCTGGGTCGTTACAACGTCGCCAACCTGCTCGCCGTTGCGGCCGTCCTGATCGATGCCGGAATGAGCCCGAAAGCCGTCGCCGAACGCTTCGCGCAGTTGCGCTCGCCGGCCGGTCGCCTGGAAACCATCGGCGGCCACAATGAGCCGCTGGTGGTCGTCGATTATGCGCACACGCCGGACGCCCTGGAGAGTGCTCTGGGCGCCTTGCGGGCAGTGGCCACGGCACGTGGCGCCCGTCTGATCGTCCTCTTCGGCTGTGGCGGTGACCGCGACCGCGGCAAGCGCCCGTTGATGGGAGCGATCGCCGCAGCGCACGCCGATCGCGTCGTGTTGACCAGTGACAATCCACGTACGGAAGATGCGCAGGCGATCCTCGACGAGATCCGCAGCGCAGCGCCGGCGGCCGAGGTCCTGGTCGATCGTGGCCAGGCGATCCAGCGCACCATCCTTGCCGCGCATCCGGCGGATGTGCTGTTGATCGCCGGCAAGGGACACGAGGCCTATCAGGAGATCGGCGGCGTGCGGCGGCCGTTTTCCGATGCCGCGCAAGCGCGTGCCGCACTCACTGCTCGTCAGGAGATGGCCCAATGACCGTGATGATGGATCTCCTGGCGGCGGCGCAGGCAACCGCCGGCCAATTGCTTGGCGAAAACGTCGAATTCTGCGGCGTCTCGACCGACAGCCGAAGCATCGCCCCCGGCGAGCTCTTCCTGGCTCTGCGCGGCGATAACTTCGACGGTCACCACTATCTGGCCGCCGCCAAGGCGCGCGGTGCCGTCGCCGCCGTGGTCGCCGCGGATGCCGTCGAAGCGCTGCAGGATCTCGCTCTGCCGCTGGTCGTGGTGGCCGAAACGCGCTTGTCGCTAGGCGCCCTGGCCGCGGATTGGCGCTGCCGCTTCACCCTGCCGCTGATCGCCGTCACCGGCAGCAATGGCAAGACGACGACCAAGGAGATGATCGCCAGCATCCTGCAGGTCGTCTACGGCGATGCGCTGCTGGTCACCCAGGGCAACTACAACAACGACATCGGCCTACCGCTGACCTTGCTGCGGCTGCAGGCCGGTCATCGTGCGGCGGTCATCGAGATGGGCATGAATCATCCCGGCGAGATCGCCTACCTGGCGGGAATCGCTCACCCCAGCGTCGCCGTGGTGACCAATGCCCAGCGTGCACACCTCGAGGGGATGGGCTCGCTGGAGGCAATCGCCGCCGAGAAAGGCGCCATTTTTTCGGGGCTCGACGCGACCGGTGTCGCCGTGTTCTGCGCCGACGACCAATGGGCGGCGCTTTGGCGCGGCCAGAGTCACGGCCTGGGGATGA
>LBIU01000393.1 GCA_000987445.1 Candidatus Accumulibacter adiacens
CTTGCGGGAGGTCGTGCTCGGCATGGCCGAAACGGTCAGCGGATTGCAGCGCGGCGAGCCAGGCAAGTCCATCGGTCGGCGCCGCCGCGATCCACTCGGCGATTGTGGCGCCTGCCGGCGCCGCGGTCGGCAAGGCGCCTTCGTCGCCGGTAAAGCCGAAGTGCAAGGCCCCGCGGGGCGAGTAGGCCGCTGCCGCCCGCGTCGGATCGGCGCCAGCGACGGTGAGCACGAAATGGGCGTAGCGCGCAGCGAGGGCCAAGTCGATCGGGCCGCTGTGCTGCATCAGCGAGAGATGGAAGTAGGCGCCCCCCGGCGACGCTTCATGGGTTGCCAGCAGGCGTACGCCGGTGCTCGTCTTGCAGCTGCGCGGGTCCTCGGGGCCGATCGTCTTGCCGCGCAAGCGGCAGGCGTCGTGGAGGAGCGGCGGCAGGCGCTCGGCGAGCGTGCGCAGCGCGGCGGCATGGCTCTCGTCGGAAGTGGACCCGCGCGAGCCGGTGCTCGACTGCAGGAGTTCAAGCAAGCGATGACCGAGTTCGTGAACGATGACGAAGCGCAAGGCCGGCCAGTCCGGCTTGCCGAGGATCAAGCCGCGTCCGAACTGCAGCGAGTCGTTGGCCTCGTCGCCGTCGATGACGCGGGTGTTGACCAGTACACGCTCGAGGATGGACAGGAAGCGGCCCCCGGGCAGCAGGTCCATGCCGGCCTGCATGGTGATCACCTCGGCCAGGGCGAGCAGCACGTGCGCTTTCAGCGCTTCGTCCTGCAGTACGTGGCGAGTACGGACCAGCCGCTGCAGCGCGGCGAAGTCGGTGGCCGTCGACGCCATCCCGCAATTGGCGAAAGACGCCGCATTGGCGAGGAATTCGCGCGGCAGCTGCGCCGCCTGCCAGGCGCGCAGGCAGGGGGAAGGTTCTGCCGACAGCGGCTGGCCGAGCGCCGCGGCCATGGCCTTGAGGATCGCCGCGGTCGCGTCCGCGTCGCCATCCCGCGACAGGCCGATCAGCGTCGCCAGCGCACTTTCGGCGGCGCCGGCGGTGGGCGACACCAGCAGCAGTTCGCGCAGATCGTCGAGGGTCATCGCGTCACCTCCGGGGAACGGGGCTGTCCGTATCGACCCGCGCGAGGGCGAGCCTGACCATACGAGGGCAGTATCTGCGAACGTTGATCGGGCCGTCAATGCTGAGGCCAGGGTTTTCCCGCGGGCCTATTCACCGCAAGCCCTTACCGTGAAAGTCGCGCAGGTGACTCACGAAACTCCCTTCCCCCTCGCGGAAGAAGCGTTGGGGGTGAGACGGGGCATTCAGGGAGCATGCTCTCCGCACGTCCAACGCTTCCGGCGTGCAAGCCGGAATGCGCACTGCAAGTGGAGGGGGCAACGGTCATGCTTTCATGATCCGGGGTGTGTCGACTGCCATGACCGCTAGGGCCGGCGCTGGCATGACGCCGGCCCCGATGGTTTGCTACAGACTGGCGACAGCGAGTTTCACGCCGAACCAGACGAACAAGGCACCCACCGCGCTGGACAGGCCGCCAGACAGCCGTTTGCGCTGGGCGAAGCCGTGCGCCAGGCGTGCCCCCAGAAAGATCAGCGCCGACAAGTAGAGCGAACTGAATAGCATGAGCACAACGCTCAGAATCAAAAACGGCACCGCCGGAGTTGGGTATTGCGGATCAATGAACTGGACAAAAAAGGACAGCAGAAAAAATATCGCCTTGGGATTTAGCAGGCTGATGAACAAGGCGCGCTTGAACGGGTCTTGCATAGTGCCGATAGCCGCGGGTCTGTCGACAACGATCACCTGCGGGCTGCGCATCCTCAGGATGGCAGACCATATCAGCCTGCATCCGAGCCAGCCCAGATAGGCGGCGCCAGCATATTTCACCGCCATGAACAGTGCAGGAT
>LBIU01000394.1 GCA_000987445.1 Candidatus Accumulibacter adiacens
ATGAGTTCGATATCGACACGACGGTCAGGCTGCAGACAGGCGATGACCTTGGCGCTCTTGCCACCCGGGCACTGACCAGGCTGAGTAACCGGCTGCTTTTCGCCCTTGCCTTCGGTGTACACGCGGTTGGCTTCGACGCCCTTGCTGACCAGATAGCTCTTGACCGACGCGGCACGCCGCTCGGACAGCTTCTGGTTGTAAGCGTCGGAGCCGATACGGTCGGTGTGACCAACGGCGATGATCACTTCCAACTTGATCTGCTTGGACATGGCGACGACTTCGTCGAGTTTCGCCATACCGGCCGGACGCAGCGTGGCCTTGTTGAAGTCGAACAGCGCGTCGGCGGCGACGGTCACCTTGTCACCGGACGGCTTGGCCATCGGCGCCTTGGCCATTGGCGGCTCGCAGACTTCCTTCGGCAGCAGGTCCTTGTCGCACTGGCAGCCAGCCGGGTCCTTGGCAGCCGCTGCGGGCGTCCAGAATCCGGTGCGCCAGCAGAGGCCGGCACCGCTCATCGCGACTTCACCGCGAGAGTCGATCAGATAAACGCGGTCAGCCGCCGTTTGTGCTTGTGCGACGCCAACTGCAGCAAAAAGGCCGATTGAGGCCAGCAGGGTAGTAATGATTTTCGATTTCAAGATATTCCTCCTCGATTAATCTTTGTTAGGTCCGAATGCGTGTCACGCGATGCGATTTTTGCGCAGTCGGCGGATTTAAGCATACAAACTTCCGCGGCTTCAAGCATTGGTTTGGCATTGTGTTGCTTTTATACAACGATCACCCCTCTGGCAACGCATCTCGGCGCGCCTCGCCGGGCCGTCCGCCGCCCTCTGAGGGCATTCGCCAACAGCATGGTGGGGGCGGGACTGGCTGGCCAGTACCTCCGAGCCTCGGGACATGCGACAATCACCCGACGCTGCAAGGTCGCGGAGGCGCGGCTCCGGGGCGGGCTCCGGCGGTCCGGAGCGGACAGGAAAAGGGAGAGGACGATGCAATCAAGCAGCCTGGACTCGGTCGCCGCCATGGTCCGCGAGGCCAAGGAAATCGTCGTCTTCTCGGGTGCCGGTCTTTCCGCCGATAGTGGCATTCCAACCTTCCGCGATGGCGCGACCGGACTCTGGAACAAGGTCGATCCTGACGAGGTGGCCAGCATCGAGGGCTTCCTGCGCAATCCGGCACGTGTCTGGAGCTGGCTGCTGCAGTTGAAGAAGCTGGTCGACGAACGGCAGCCGAACGCCGGTCACCAAGCCCTCGCCCGACTTCAGGAGATCTGTCGGGCCAAGCGACTGACGGTCATCACGCAGAACATCGATGGCTACCACAGCCGGGCCGGAAACGCGTCGGTCCTCGAGGTACACGGCACCATCCACCGCCTCCGCTGCCAGCGGCGATGCGGCTTTTCGGCGGACTGGGAGGAAAGCGCCGTCGCGCCGTTCGCCTGCCCGCGCTGCGGCGCAGCGGTGCGCCCGGACGTGGTCCTGTTTGGCGAGATGCTCGATGAAGAGGTCTTTGCTGTCGCCGAAATGCGCAGCCTGACGGCCGATCTCTTCTTTTGCGTCGGCACCTCGTTCACCGTCCAACCGGCTGCGCTGCTGCCGGTGTGGGCCAAACGCGCCGGGGTGCCGGTGGTGGAAGTCAATCCACACCCGACATCGCTCTCGGCGGTCGCCGATTACTCGATTCGCAGCGGCGCGTCCGAGTTCTTCACGGCCTTGCGCACGAAGATCGAGGCGCAGCAAGGCTGAAGGTCGCGGCCGGCCAGCACCAGTTCGGTATGCGCCTTGATTTCCTCCGGCGAGTACACCCGACCACTGAGCGGATGGGTCATCGGAAAGGTCAGCGTCGCCTCGCTGACGAAATCGACCCGATAGCCGATATCCGACGCGACCCGGGTGGTCGTCTCGCAACACTGTTCGCTGCCGATGCCAGCGATGATCAACCGCTCGACCCCGTGGCGGCGAAGCCACAGATCGAGGCCGGTGTCGGAAAAAGCGTTGTGCGTGTGTTTGAAGAAGCAGACGGCGGGCGAACCCGGCAACCAGTCGAGCCCGCGTACGGCCCCCGACTCCTCGGTGAACGGGCCGGCCTGGCCGATGTGGAAGATGTGCACCACCGGTACGCCACGCGCACGACAACCGTCGTCGAGCGCGAGCAGCGCCGCCTCGAAGGCGGGCACATCGGTCTCGGACCAGAAAGGCATGTGACGGAAAGACTCCTGCACGTCGATGACGATGAGCGCACAACGGCTGAGGTTCTCGATTTCATTCGCGGATATTTCGGGTTCTCCGTTCCTGAGCGGTCGGCCATCGTACGGCTTCATCTGCCGGCGACGACGCCAAATACGGACAACGAGGGGACCGGAAGCGCCATCGCCGGGAGAACGCGCGGCGCTGATGGCGCGCTACCGGCTGCCTCGCCGCCTGTCAGCCAGCGAGGTGCAGGCACGCGATCCCGGTGCCCGCGTTCATGCTCGGACCAGTGGCCGGCCGATACGCGGGTAGAAGCGCAGACACAAACTACGCGAAGTGGCAGACGTAGTGAAAGGGGTCTTCACAGACGATGTCGAACGAAGAATCGCCGGGTACGGCGAAGGACTGGCCGGCGGCGTAGGTTTTCCACTGGTGCTTGCCGTTGAGACGAACGCGACACGAACCGCCGACGCATTCCATGACTTCCGGAGCACTGGTGGTAAAGGTCAGTGACGAGGGCAGGATGACGCCAAGCGTCTTGCGGCTGCCGTCCGCCAGGAGCACCGTATGGCTGATGCACTTGCCGTCGAAATAGATGTTGGCCTGCTTGACCACGCTGACCTTGTCGAACTGCGAGCTGCTCATAATCCCCAGACTTTCTCCATGATCGTCTTGGCAATGAAGCCAAGCATCCCGAAGGACAGGACGAAGAACAGGATGATCGTTCCTGTCCTTCCGGCTTTCGCTTTCCACGCAATCTCGCCGATGATGAACAGCATGAAGAGCATGAAGGCACCGATCCCGAAGGTCATGCCAAATTCCGCTATCTGCTCTTCCGTCAGCCCAAACATGGCGGGCTCATCTCCAGATTAATGTGGGCGTTGCGCCAGTTTCGCCGCGATACGCATGCGCAGGGCGTTGAGTTTGATGAAGCCACCGGCGTCCTTCTGGTCGTAGGCGCCGGCATCGTCCTCGAAGGTGGCGATGGTCGAATCGAACAGGGAGTTGGTTTTCGAATCGCGGCCGACGACGATCACGTTGCCCTTGTACAGCTTGACCCGTACCCAGCCATTGACCGGCTGCTGGGTGTGGTCGATCAGCGTCTGCAAGGCGAGCCGCTCGGGGCTCCACCAGTAGCCGTTGTAGATCAGGCTGGCGTAGCGCGCCATCAGATCGTCCTTGAGATGGGCGACTTCGCGATCCATGGTGATCGACTCGATGGCGCGGTGCGCCGGCAGCAGGATGGTGCCGCCGGGCGTCTCGTAGCAACCGCGCGACTTCATGCCGACGTAGCGGTTCTCGACCAGATCGATGCGACCGATACCATGCTTGCCAGCCAGTTGATTGAGCAGCAACAGCAATTCGTGCGCCGGCATGCGGGTGCCGTTGATGGCCACCAGGTCACCCTTCTCGAATTCCAGATCGAGGTACTCGGCCGCATCGGGCGCCGCTTCCGGCGACACCGTCCAGCGCCACATCGACTCCTCGGCTTCGGCGGCCGGGTCTTCCAGATGGCGACCTTCGTAGCTGATGTGCAACAGGTTGGCGTCCATCGAGTACGGCGAGCCACCCTGGCGGTGCTTCATCTCCACCGGAATGCCATGTTTCTCGGCGTAGGCGAGCAGCTTCTCGCGCGACAGCAGGTCCCACTCGCGCCACGGCGCGATGATCCGGATATCCGGCTTCAGTGCGTAGGCGCCAAGTTCGAAGCGTACCTGGTCGTTGCCCTTGCCGGTGGCCCCGTGCACCACGGCGTCGGAAGCGGTCATCTCGACGATCTCGATCATCCGCTTGGCGATCAAGGGCCGTGCGATCGAGGTGCCGAGCAGGTATTCGCCTTCATAGACGGTGTTTGCCCGGAACATCGGGAAGACGAAGTCGCGCACGAACTCTTCGCGCAGGTCGTCGATGTAGATATTCTCCGGCTTGATGCCGAACTGCAGTGCTTTCGGCCGCGCCGCCTCGAGCTCGTCGCCCTGGCCGACATCGGCGGTGAAGGTCACCACCTCGCATTGATAGGTATCCTGCAACCACTTCAGGATCACCGAAGTATCGAGACCGCCGGAATAGGCCAGTACCGCTTTCTTGACGTCACTCATGAGATTTCCCTGCTGATCTTGCTGATTGTTCTGGTTCTGCGGAGGATGCTGATCGTGTCGATGCAGCTATTTGGATCTTGGCGCCTCGACCCGACCCAGGAGCAGGTACTCGAGGAGCGCCTTCTGGGTGTGCATGCGGTTCTCGGCCTCGTCCCAGACGACGCTCTGCGCGCCGTCGATGACCGCCGCCTCGACTTCCTCGCCGCGATGCACCGGCAGGCAATGCATGAACAGCGATTCGGGTCCGGCCGCACGCATCATGTCGAGGTCAACCTGCCAGTCGGCGAAGTCCCGCCGGCGCTCCTCGTTCTCGGCTTCGAAGCCCATCGAGGTCCATACGTCGGTGGTCACCAGGTCGGCACCCCGCGCGGCCTCCATCGGATCGGCGTAGCTCTCGAAGTGATCGGTGCCATACAGTCCGGCCCGTGCCGGCTCCACCTCGTAGCCCGGCGGGGTCGACACATGGACATTGAAATCGAGCACTTCGGCGGCCTGCAGCCAGGTATTGCAGACGTTGTTCGAATCGCCGATCCAGGCCACCGTCTTGCCCTGAATCGGACCGCGATGCTCGATGAACGTGAAGATGTCGGCGACGATCTGGCAGGGGTGATACTCGTTGGTCAGGCCATTGATCACCGGCACCCGCGAATTGGCAGCGAAGCGCTCGATCATCGCCTGCTCGAAAGTGCGGATCATGACCACGTCGCTCATCCGCGAAATCACCTGCGCCGCGTCCTCGACCGACTCGCCGCGCTGCAGTTGCGAATCGCGGCTGTTCAGGTAGATCGCCGAACCGCCGAGTTGCTGCATGCCGGCTTCGAAAGACAGACGGGTACGCGTGCTGGCCTTCTCGAAAATCATCACCAGGGTACGGTCGCTGAGCGGCCAGTAGGTCTGGTAGGACTTGAACTGCCCCTTGATCCAGCGCGAGCGCTCGAAAAGATGGTCGAACTCCGCACGCGTGAAGTCCTTGAACTGCAGAAAATGTTTGACGCTGTCCATCACAGATCTCTATCAGGTGGCGAGAAACTCGCCGATCAGTCCGCCCAGGCGGGCCACCAGTTCGCGCGCCTCGTCGGCGCTGAAGTTCAGCGGCGGCAGCAGACGCACAACCGTGTCGGCGGTGACGTTGATCAGCAGCCCGACGTCGAGCGCGCGCGTCACCAGCTCGCCGCAGGGACGATCGAGTTCGATGCCGATCATCAGGCCCTGGCCACGAATCTCGACCACGCCTTGGCAATTCGCCAAGGCCTGCGCCAGGCCCTCACGGATCAGCCGGCCGATGGCCACCGCGTTGTCGAGCAAGCCGTTCTCTTCGATCACCGCGATGGTCGTCCACGCAGCGGTGGACGCCAGCTGGTTGCCACCGAAGGTCGAGCCGTGCTTGCCGGGCTTGAACAGGCCCGTCGCCTTGCCGAGCGTCAGACAGGCGCCGATCGGCACCCCACCGCCGAGCCCCTTGGCCAGCGTCACCACGTCCGGACGGATACCCGCGTGCTGGAAGCCGAACCAGGCGCCGGTGCGACCGGTACCGCACTGCACCTCGTCGCAGATCAGCAGCCAGTCGTGCTCGTCGCAAAGGGCCCGCAGACCGCGCTGGAAATCGACGTCGGCAAGGTTGACGCCGCCCTCGCCCTGGATGATTTCGAGCATCACCGCGACGACGTTCTGGTTGGCCTTGGCCACCGCCCGAATCGCTTCGAGGTCGTTGTAGGGAACGCGCACGAAACCCGAGACCAGCGGTTCGAAGCCGGCCTGCGCCTTGCGGTTGCTGGTCGCCGACAGTGTCGCCATGGTACGGCCGTGGAAGGCGTTCTCCATGACCACGATCGCCGGCCGATCGATATCCCGCTTGTGACCGTAATAGCGCGCCAGCTTGATCGCCGCTTCGTTGGCTTCGCAACCCGAGTTGCAGAAGAAGACCTCGTCCATCTCCGCCAGCGCCGCCAGCTTGTCGGCCAGCTGCTCCTGCTGCGGAATGTGGTAGAGGTTCGACGAATGCAGCATGCGCCCGGCCTGGGCAGCAATCGCCGCGACCAGCGCCGGGTGGTTGTGCCCGAGCGTCGACACGGCAATCCCCGACAGCGCGTCGAGATAGCACTTGCCGTCGGTATCGGTCACCCAGCTGCCGTCGCCATGACTGAAGGCGATGGGCAAGCGAGCGTAGGTATTCATCAGGTGCGACATGGATCACCCATTGCAAAGCACTTGAAACTGAAACGGCGGCTCACGCCGCCGAATAACGAGAAGAACAAAATAAACGAGATCCGCACAGGGACCAGAATCGGTCTCTTCCGGCATGCGTTAACAGGGGTCCACACACCGTCTTACAAGGCGTAGATTTTACGGGAAAAAGGCGCTTCTGTATAGAAAAGGCGAGTGTTTTGAGGAGTGTGCACCGGGATGCTGCGGTGGAGAGGTGGGAAAGGGGGCTGCTGGCACGGCAGTGGCGGCTTCGAGCGCGCAGGCTAGCTTTCCCTTGCGCATTTATATCCAAACCAGTATTTTTAGTCGATGAAGCCACTCCGATTTCTTGGCGATTCGCTGAAGTGCTTGCGGGACTTCCCCGAGGACGCCAGGCACGATGCGGGTTACCAACTCGACAAAGTGCAGCACGCCGAGCAAGCCGACGATTTCAAGCCCATGCCGTCAATCGGAAAAGGTGTCGAGGAAATCCGCGTCCGGGACGACAGCGGCAGCTACCGCGTGATCTACACGGCCAGGCTGGCAGACGCGGTGTACGTGCTGCACGCATTCCAGAAGAAGACGCAGGCAACGGCCAAGCGCGATGTCGAGCTTGCCCGGCGACGATTCAGCCAATTGACACGAGGAGCCCCATGAACAAGAACGATCATTTCAACAGCGTGTGGGATGCCATTGCAGACACACCGGAACAGGCGGCCAACCTGCGGGCGCGCGCCGAACTGATGCGGCAGATTGCGGCAATCGTCAAGGCCAACGACTGGAAACAGGC
>LBIU01000395.1 GCA_000987445.1 Candidatus Accumulibacter adiacens
CTCCCGAGCCCGTGGAGCGTGCCGAACTGGGCGTCCTTTCCTGGTGCGAGGAGTTGCGCCGGGTGGCGGTGGCGGTCAGCAAGAAGGATCGCAGTCCAGCAGCCAGTCGCCAGCGTCTCTTCTATCTGTTGCAGTGGACCACCGACGCCCGTGGTTTCGGGGTGACGGTCAACAAGGGCCGTGATCCGGAAAGCGCCGAGGAGCTGTGGAGCCTGGATCGGGCGTTGAGCAAGCCGCCGCGCTTCGTCAGTGACGAAGATCGGGTGATTCTGCGCCTCCTGTGGGGCGAGCGTTCTTTCGATACCGGCCTGCGGGCTTTCGGCCTCGGACCCGCGCATGGCAGCGAGGTGTTGCAACTCATGGCCGAGACTGGCCGTCTGTGCCGCAAGGACGATTTCTCCAGCCTGACTCTGGCGGTGGCGCGTCCGGCCGAGGTTGGCTGGCGGATCAATGAGCAGGGTCGGCGGGTGCCGCTGCTGACTCCGGAGCCGGCGGGCTGCCTGGTCGTCCCCCTGCCCGCGCCGTGGTACATCGACCTCGAGCGGCGATTGATCGGGCCTTTGCGGGTGGATGGCAATCCGGCCGTCGTGGCGCGCCTGTTCTCCTTGCCCCCGCTGTCGGCAACGGCGGCCGCGCTGGTTGGTGAGGCCTTGAGTGAGCCGGCACACGCGTTGCCGAGCGCTGCCGAAACCGCCAACGTCAATCTGCGCAGTATCGTTGCCGAGCCGGTGCCGGTGCTCCGTCTGCAGACGCTGAACACGCATGGCAACCGCAGCTGGCGGGAATACACCGCGACTTTCGGGGGGGGGGCCTTCGACGTCGCCTTGCCCGTTTTTCGCTACGCCGATGTCGAGGTGAAACCCGACGATACGCGCGAGTTCACGATTCTGGCGAGCGGCGAGATGGTTCGTATCGAGCGTCAGCGCGCGCACGAAGAGCTGCTGATGGATGCGTCTGCCGCCTGCGGTCTCGAAAAGATTCCCGGCTACGTGCTGCAGACCTTTGGCCGGCCGCCGGACAACGCCTATGGCCTGGCCATCGAGAGCCGCTGGTCGCCTTTCATGCACGAAGACTTGCCGCGCCTGCGTGAAGCCGGTTGGCAGGTGGAGTTCGCCGACGATTTTCGCCATCGTCAGCTGGAAGTCGAGGCCTGGGATGCCGACCTGGTGGAGTCGGAAAATGGCTGGTTCGACCTCGACATGGGCATCTTCGTCGAAGGTGAGCGCCTCCCGCTGGCACCATTGCTCGCCGCTCTTTTCCGCCGTGACGGGCGCTGGCTGGACACCACCCAGCTGGCGGACATTGCCGACGCCGAGATGGTCGAGCTGGTGACGCCGACCGGGCAGCGCGTGCGCGCGCCGGCCTGGCGCTTGAAACCGCTGGCGGCGACCCTGATCGACCTTTTCGACGGCTTTTCCGGCGGCACGACGCTGCGTCTGTCGCGCTTCGATGCGCCGCGTCTGGCAGAGCTCAACGACAGCAGTCGTTGGCAGTTCCGCGGGCAGCGTGACATCCTCGCACTGGCCGATCAGCTGAGCGCTGCGCAGGGCATCGCGCACATCGATCCGCCGGCTGGACTGGGTCTCGAATTGCGCCACTACCAGACCGAAGGGATCGCCTGGCTGCAGTTTCTGCGTGCCCAGAACCTCTCCGGGATCCTTGCCGACGACATGGGGCTCGGCAAGACCGCGCAGACGCTGGCGCACCTGTTGCTCGAAAAGGAGGCCGGGCGACTCGATCGCCCCGCCTTGATCGTTCTGCCGACTTCCTTGATCTTCAACTGGAAAAATGAAGCGGCGCGCTTTGCGCCCGGCCTGTCGATTCTCTCGTTGCACGGTCCCGAACGCAAGAGCCGCTTTGCCGAGATCGCCCGCCACGATGTGGTGCTGACCACTTACCCGCTGCTCTGGCGTGATGCCGGGCAGCTGACCAAGCATCGCTACCATCTGCTGATTCTCGACGAGGCGCAAACCGTCAAGAATGCGCGCAGTCAGGGCGCCGAGGTGGTGCGCAAGATCACCACCCGGCATCGCCTGTGCCTGACCGGTACGCCCCTGGAGAATCACCTCGGCGAGCTCTGGAGTCAGTTTGATTTCCTGCTGCCCGGTTTTCTTGGCAGCAACCAGAACTTCACCAAGTATTGGCGTACGCCGATCGAAAAGCAGGACGACGCGCTGCGGCGTGAACTGCTCTCGCGCCGCCTGCGCCCCTTCATCCTGCGCCGCAAGAAGGAGGAGGTGGCGCGCGAGCTGCCGCCGAAAACGATCATCGTGCGCAAGGTCGAACTCGCCGGCAGTCAGCGCGATCTGTACGAAACGGTGCGCGTGGCGATGGACGAGAAAGTCCGTGTGGAAATCGCCAGCAAGGGTTTCAACCGCAGCCAGATCGTCATTCTCGACGCGCTGCTGAAGCTCCGTCAGGTCTGTTGCGACCCCCGCCTGGTGAAGGCCAAGGCGGCGCAGAAAGTCAAGGAGCGCGCCAAGCTCGAGCTGTTGATGACCATGCTCCCGGAACAGGTCGAAGAAGGCAGGCGGATTCTGCTCTTCTCGCAGTTCACCAGCATGCTGGCGCTGATCGAGAAAGAACTCAAGCTGGCCGGCATTGGCTACGTTCTGCTCACCGGCGATACCAAGGATCGCGAAGCGCAGATCAACCACTTTCAGAGTGGCGAGGTGCCGGTTTTTCTGATCAGCCTGAAGACCGGCGGCGTCGGACTCAATCTGACCGTCGCCGACACGGTGATCCACTACGACCCCTGGTGGAACCCGGCGGTGGAGAACCAGGCCACCGATCGCGCTCATCGTCTCGGGCAGGACAAGCCGGTGTTCGTCTACAAGTTGATCGTTGCCGGCAGCATCGAGGAGAAGATTCTTGCCCTGCAGGAACGCAAGGCGGCACTGGCGGCGAGCATTCTTACCGCAGACAGCAGTGTCCGCGCCAAGTTTGGCAGCGAGGACATTGCCGCACTGTTTGCGCCGCTCCCCAGCTGAGGCCTCGTTGTCGCAGCGACTACTGCCGCAGTTTCTTTCCTTTGCGCTGGTTGGTGTGCTTGGCACGGCGGCTCATTTCCTCGTTCTCTACACCCTCGTTGCGCAGCTTGACCTGGGTCCGGTGCTGGCCTCGAGCGTCGGTGCCGTGACGGGCGCCTTGGTCAATTACGGGCTCAACCACCGGCTCACCTTCCGCAGCCGCAAAAGGCATCGCGATGCGCTTCCCAGATTCATTGCCGTGGCCGCAGGGGGCTGGTTGCTGAATGGCCTGCTCATGGCTATGCTGTTGTCCAGGCTCGACATTCACTATCTGCTGGTACAAGTCATCGTTACCAGTCTGGTTCTGGTCTGGAACTTCATCGCCAATCGTTTCTGGACGTTCAGGGAAAGCGCCGGCTAACGAGTCCGGATCCGCCGTTCCTGGAAGGCGATTGCCGAGCACGAGCGACGTCTTTCCTTTCGATCGAAGATAGGCAGGTGCCACCGATGACCAGAGGACCCGCCGCGAACGCGGCTTCGCCAGCCGTGCTTGCCGAACGAAGCCGGCTCAGCCCACGCTCGGATGAGGCACGGCCCACTATTTCGATCGTTGCCCCTGCCTATAACGAGCAGGAGGTCATCAACGAGTTCCATCGCCGCGTCAGCGAGATCCTGCGGGCCATCGGGGCTCCCTACGAGCTGGTGCTGGTCAACGATGGCAGCAGCGACCAGACGCTGGCGCTGATGCACGCCTTGCAGGCCGACGACCCGCAGGTGATGGTGATCGACCTGTCGCGGAACTTCGGCAAGGAGATCGCGCTGAGTGCCGGTCTCGATCATTGCAGTGGCGAGGTGGTGGTCGTTCTCGATGCCGACCTGCAGGACCCCCCCGAGCTGATTCCGGAGATGCTCCAGGGGTGGCGCGAGGGCTACGAGGTCATCTACGGTGTGCGCAGCGACCGCGCAGGAGAAAGCTGGCTGAAGAAGGCGACGGCGCATCTCTTCTACCGACTTATTGGCAGCGTCAGCCGCGTCGAGATTCCGCGCGACACCGGCGATTTCCGTTTGATGACGCGACGGGTGGTACGCGAACTGTCAAGGCTGCGCGAAGAGCATCGCTTCATGAAAGGCTTGTTCGCCTGGGTCGGCTTTCCCTCCCGGCCGCTCGTCTATCGCCGCAGTCCGCGCCAGGCCGGGATCACCAAATGGAGTTACTGGAAACTGTGGAATCTGGCGCTCGAGGGAATTACCTCGTTCACCATCGCGCCGCTGAAAATCGCCAGCTACCTGGGTCTCTCGGTCGCCTTGCTTTCCTTGTTGTACGCCGCCTTCGTGATCTGGAAGACCTTGATGTACGGTGAGCCGGTGCGCGGTTACCCGTCGCTGTTGGTGGCGGTGCTGTTCCTTGGTGGCGTGCAGCTGATCTCGGTCGGCGTTCTCGGCGAGTACATCGGCCGGATCTTCAACGAGGTCAAGGGACGTCCGCTGTATCTGGTCAATCGCATCCTCCCTTCGCAGTTGCACCGCACGACGGGCGCTCCGGCGAGTGACTCGAGCTGATCGCTGCGCAGTGGGCGCCGTGGTCGGTGCCGGCGGGCAGCAGACACGCGGTGACCAGCGCTGCACGGCCGGGCGATGAGCGTGTGGCGTGATAAAATCAGTGCTCTATGGAACTCGTGATCAACGGCGAACGCCGCCAATTTCCCTCGCCGCTGACGGTTGCTGAACTGGTCGCCGCGCTGAACCATACCGGCAAGCGGATCGCCGTCGAACGTAACGGCGACATCGTTGCCCGTGGCCGGCACGCCGAAACGGTGCTGGCCGATGGCGATCGTATCGAGATCGTCGTTGCCGTCGGCGGTGGCTGAGCCTCATTCGGAAGACAAGGACGCATGCACGCTTCTCCCCACAGCCTGACGATTGCCGGCAAGACCTATCGTTCGCGTCTGCTTGTCGGTACCGGCAAGTACCAGGATTTTTCCGAGACGCGGGCGGCGATCGATGCCTCCGGCGCCGAGATCGTCACCGTCGCCATCCGGCGCACCAACATCGGCCAGAACGCCGGCGAACCAAACCTGCTCGATGTCCTGCCGCCGGCGCAGTTCACCATCCTGCCGAACACCGCTGGCTGCTACACGGCTGATGATGCGGTGCGCACCCTGCGTCTGGCACGCGAATTGCTCGACGGCCATCCGCTTTGCAAGCTGGAAGTCCTGGGCGATCCGACGAATCTCTTCCCGAACATGCCGGAGACGCTGAAGGCGGCGGCAACGCTGGTCAAGGAAGGTTTCGAGGTGATGGTCTACTGCGCCGATGACCCGATCCAGGCGAAGATGCTCGAGGAAATCGGCTGCGTCGCGGTGATGCCGCTGGCGTCGCTGATCGGCTCGGGGATGGGCATCGTCAATCCCTGGAATCTGCGCCTGATCATCGACCAGGCCAAGGTGCCGGTGCTGGTCGATGCCGGGGTCGGTACCGCTTCCGACGCGGCGATGGCCATGGAACTGGGTTGCGACGGCGTGCTGATGAATACCGCCATCGCCCATGCTCGCGATCCACTGCTGATGGCCAGCGCCATGAAGAAGGGCGTCGAGGCCGGGCGCGAGGCCTTTCTCGCCGGACGCATGGCGCGCAAGTTCTACTCGGCCGACCCCTCGTCGCCGACGACCGGTCTGATCGGTTCCTAGGCATGGCCGATCAGCAGGCCGATCGCAGCGTCGATCGGGCCGGACATATCCGTAGTTTCGTGCTTCGCCAAGGGCGCGTTTCGGCCGCCCAGCAGCGCTACCGAGAAGCGATGATGGGCCGCATTGGCGTTCCCTACGTCGCGGCGCCTGTCGAGCTCGACGAAGTGTTCGGACGCGCGGCACCGAAGATCCTGGAAATCGGCTTCGGCATGGGCGAGACTTCGGCGGCGATTGCCGCTTGCCATCCGGAACAGGATTATCTGGGCATCGAAGTGCACACGCCTGGCGTTGGCAGCCTCTGCAAGCTGGTTGCCGAGATGGGGCTGGCCAATCAGCGCATCATTCAGCACGACGCGGTCGAGGTGCTGCGCGAGATGATCGCGCCGGCGACGCTGGCCGGCATTCACATTTTCTTTCCCGATCCCTGGCCGAAGAAGCGCCACCACAAGCGGCGCCTGCTGCAGCCGGCGCTGGTCAGCCTGCTGGCCAGCAGGTTGCGCCCGGGTGGCTACCTGCACAGCGCTACCGATTGGCAGGACTACGCCGAGCAGATGCTGTCCGTACTCTCGTCCGAAGTGCTGCTCGAAAACACCGTGCCGGGCTATGCGCCGCGCCCGGACTATCGCCCGCAGACCAAGTTCGAGCAGCGTGGCCTGCGGTTGGGGCATGGGGTCTGGGATCTGGTCTTTCGGCGGCGCAGCGACTCAGTCGACAAGCCGGAACGGGACCCGCAGGATGAATTCGCGTGACGGGGCCCAGTCGATTCTTACCATTGACCACGCGGCTCTTACGGCGGCCTTGTCGAGGATCGCGTGGCCGCTGCTGACACCGACCTGAACGTCGGTAATGCTGCCGTCGTCGCTCACCGTGACGATCAGGTGGGTATCGCCTTCGAGGCCGCGGGCGATGGCTTCCTCCGGGTAGAACAGGTGTTGCGAGAGTTTGCGTTGTGCGGCTTCGATTTCGCGCCGGGCGACTGCCTTGGCCACCGGCTTGGGGGGTG
>LBIU01000396.1 GCA_000987445.1 Candidatus Accumulibacter adiacens
TTTGCGGCTCGTGTCGGGGAAAGGTGCTGAGCGGCCAGGTGGCGCACGGCAAGGCAACACTCGAGGTCCTCAGCGAGGCCGACCGCCATGCCGGTGACGCCCTCTTCTGCTGCGCCATGGCGCGCAGCGATCTGGTCATCGAAAGCCGGGAGGTCCGTTCCCTGGCCGACATTCCTGTCAGAACCCTGCCGGCACGGGTGCACCGTCTGACTCAAGCCGCGCCGGACGTAATGATCGTCGAGCTCAAACTTCCGGCCAGCGAGCGTCTGCAGTTTCTCGCCGGCCAATACGTGGACATCCTGCTCAGGGACGGCCGGCGGCGGGCGTTTTCCATTGCCAACGCGCCACACGAAGACGCATTCCTGCAGCTGCATGTCCGCCATGTCCCAGGTGGTCAGTTCACCGGGCAGGTATTCAGCACCCTGAAGGAACGCGACCTGCTGCGCTTGCGGGGGCCGCAGGGCAGCTTCTTCCTGCGTTCCGACTCGCACAAGCCGATCCTTCTGGTCGCCGGCGGCACCGGCTTTGCGCCGATCAAGGCCATCGTTCAACAGGCGATCGCGGAAAATCTCAAGCGCCCGATGGTCGTCTATTGGGGCGGCCGCCAGCCAGCCGACCTCTACCTCCTGCAGCTCGCGGAACAATGGCCGGCGCAGCATCCACAGTTGCGCTTCATCCCGGTACTCTCCGACACGCCCCCGGAACAGCCATGGGATGGACGCCGCGGCCTCGTCCACCAGGCGGCGATGGCCGACCATCCCGACCTGTCCGGCTATCAAGCCTACGTTTGCGGCTCACCGGCGATGGTCGCCGCCGCCAGGCAGGATTTCCAGACACTCTGCCACTTGCCGGCGGAGGAGTTCTTCGCCGACTCTTTCGACTTTGCGTCCGACACCCTGGCGGCAATCGACACCCTCCCTCCTACGGACCGAAAGGTCGGCCAATATGAATAAGGTCTTCATGTCCCGCCAGCCGCTGCTCAACCGCCAGAGCAGAATCATCGCCAGCCGTTTCACGCTCCACCTCGGCAAGCACGAGAACATGCAGGATGCCGCAATTGCGCTTGGCGCTCTGGACGACATCTGGACGCGCAGCGAAAAGCCGGTGTTCATCAGCTGCGGAGCCAGCAAATGTGACGCCGGCCTGCTGGACTGGTCGGCACCGGATAACGCGGCCATCGAACTGCCCGCCGCCGCCCTGATCGGCGCCGACGGTCCCGCCCTGGTTGCTGCCCTGCAAACCTGGCAACCGACCGCCTGCCTGCTTTTTGATGCCCAGGCCACAAAGGCGCTATCGGTCGACGTGCCGTTTCGCTTCATCGCTTTTGACGCCGCCCAGTTTACGCTTGCGCAGCTGAAGCTGCTCGCCGCACGCACCCGCAGTTATGGCATGGGAATCGCGTTGAATGTCCAGACCAATGAGGATTTCCGGGCCTGCATGGATGGCGGCATGACCGCTGCGGCCGGCTGGTTCTTCACCGCGCCGAGCAGCACGCCGGCCAAATCGCTCAATCCGGCGCAGACGAACATCGTGCGGGTGCTTAACCTGGTGCGCCAGAACGGTGACGTTCGGGACATCGAGGCCGCGCTCAAGCAGGATGTGGCGATGTCCTACAAGCTGCTGCGCTACATCAACTCCGCCGGCTTTGGCCTATCCTGCGAAATTCAGTCCTTCAGCCACGCCGTCAACATGCTCGGCTACGACAAGCTCAATCGCTGGTTGTCACTGCTGCTGGCGACGGCCAGCAAGGATCCGATGGCCCCGGCGCTGATGTACACCGCCTTGCTGCGAGGCCGGCTGATGGAGTTGCTGGCCGCCGAACTGGTCGACAAGGCAGAGCACGACAATCTGTTCATTACCGGGGCTTTCTCCCTGCTCGACGTGTTGCTTGGCGTTGGCATGGAGCGGGCGCTCGATGCCATGCGCCTACCCGACGCAATCTGCGATGCGCTGCTGGGAAATGGCGGGCGCTATCAGCCCTTCCTCGAGCTGGCGCTGTCCAGTGAAGGCGCGCACGGCGAGTTGATCGCCGAACAGGCGGCCATGCTCGGCCTGACCGCAGACCAGTTCAATCGCGCACAACTGCAGGCGCAGGCGTTCGCCGAGGCGATGGAGTTCTAGGGGAGAGTAGCGCTTACGGTCGCTGGCAGTCAGCTATCGCGGCAATCGCCGCCGCATGAGCAACGCCACGGCTATTCGCCGAGGTAGGCGGCACGTACCTTGGGGTCGGCGAGCAGTTTCTTCGATTCGTCGGTGACCGTGATTTCGCCGCTCTCCATGACGTAGCCACGCTGACTGACCTCCAATGCCAGCTTGGCGTTCTGCTCGACGAGCAGGATGGTCATCCCCTCCAGAGACACCGCACGAATGACCTCGAAGATCTTCTGCACCATGATCGGTGCGAGCCCCATCGAAGGCTCATCGAGCAGCATCAGCCTGGGTTTGCTCATCAGCGCACGGCCGATGGCCAGCATCTGCTGCTCGCCGCCGGAAAGGGTCCCGGCGGTCTGCTGGGCGCGCTCCTTGAGACGCGGGAAGTGCCCGAGGACATGTTCGAGATCACGTTCGATTTCGGCCTTGTCGTTGCGCGCATAGGCGCCCATGCGCAGGTTTTCGAGACTGCTCATGCGCGGAAAGACGCCGCGACCTTCGGGCACCAGCGCAATCCCCTCGTTAACCAGCTGATACGGCGGCAGCGAGACGAGTTCCTTGCCGCGGTAGCGGATACTGCCGCCGGCGGGTTCGAGCAAGCGCGCCAGGGCACGCAGGGTGCTGCTCTTGCCGGCGCCGTTGGCACCGATCAGAGCGACCATCTCGCCCTCGTTGACGTGAAAGGTGATGCCGCGAACGGCCTGGATCCCACCGTAGGAAACGCGCAATCCGGTAACTTCAAGCATTATTTTTCAGTTCCTTCAGGCGATCGAACCACCGAGATAGGCCTCGATGACGCGAGGATCCTTCTGCACCACCGCGGGCACGTCCTCGCAGATCTTTTCGCCATAGTCGAGTACCGCCACCCGCCCGCACAAACCCATCACCAGCTTGACGTCATGCTCGATCAGCAGCACCGTCACGCCATCCCGGCAAATGCCTTCGACAAGAGTCCGCAGGGCTTCGGTTTCGGTGCCGTTCATTCCCGCAGCGGGCTCGTCGAGCGCCAGCAACTTGGGTTCGGTGGCCAGGGCACGGGCGATCTCGAGCCGGCGCTGGTCGCCGTAGGAAAGGTTCTTGGCCAGATCGTGCGCCCGTTCGTGAATACCGACGTAGTGCAGGAGTTCCTCGGCACGACGCGAAATCGCGGCCTCTTCGGCCATCGTCGCCCGATTGCGAGTGATCGCACCAAGCACTCCGGCATGGGTACGCAGATGCCGTCCGACCATCACATTCTCGGCCGCCGACATGTTGCCGAACAGACGAATGTTCTGAAAGGTCCGGGCAATCCCGACTTCGGCTGCCTTATGCGGCGC
>LBIU01000397.1 GCA_000987445.1 Candidatus Accumulibacter adiacens
GCGCTCGAAGCGCCCGATGATCTGCCGCGTTGCCGCCGACATCCTGGGGAGTAGCGCCGGATCGAGCTCAGCGAACAGGTGCAGCGCCACGGCGTCGTCGCCGGCGCGCGGCCTTCCGCTGGCGCTGGCCCAGACGACGTGGTGGCAATTGGTCTGCGACTCGTGGCTGAACAGGAATTGCAGCGAGTCGGCGACCAGTGATGTTTCTTCGCTGAGTTCTCGGGCGGCGGCTTGCAGGCGCGATTCCTCCGGATTGATGCCGCCGCCGGGCAGGAGCAGCAGTCCGCCGCGGTTTTCGACGAGCAGGATTTTGCCGTCGATGTGGACGATCACCGTGGCTCGTTGGCGCTTCACTTGCGTACTCCGTGGGGTCTGAGTGCCCGCTATACGATCGATAGTCCGGCGCATTCGACGGCCACCAGCGCCTTGGCCTGGTTGAAGTCGCCGGCGCGGCCGCAGGCGTAGAGGCAGCAGGCGAGTTGGTTGGCGATCGGCAGGGGCACTGAGGCGTCGCCGGCGAGGACGCGGCGCATCCAGGCGACGGTGCTGCTGGCGTCGCAGTTCGCGGGCAGTTGCGGCAGTACCCTGAGGCTGTCGCGCTCGGCTTCGAAGAGGACATCGCAGAGGCCGTCATGCAGGTGCTCGATCAGCGGGCGGCGTTTGGGATTGGCGAAGGGCTCGCCTTCGCTGCCGCGCAGGAGGAGGGCGTGCGCGCCGGCGGCGCTGAGTATGGCGCGCATGCTGGTGATGTAGTCGGGGTGCGTCGCCGCGGCCAGCAACAGTGCTTCGCCGTGGAAGGGGTCGAGCATCTTGACCAGGCTGTGCGCGCTGTTGCGCAGGCCGAGACGGTTGCGCAAGGCAAGTTGTCGGGCGAGGCCGGGAGAGAGAAGCGGCAGCGGCAGGTAGGCGAGTCCGTATTCGTCGATCGCCAGTTGGGCCTGCGCCAGGCTGGTGGCCGCTGGCAGGCCGAACTCGGCAAAGATCCGCTCGCTGGTGACGCGTCCGTAGTCGTCGCTGAGGCCGTGTACCAGTACCGGTACGCCGAAGCGTTGCAGGAGCAGCGCCAGTAGCGGCGTCAGGTTGGCGCTGCGGCGCGCGCCGTTGTAGGTCGGAATGACGACCGGGCGCAGCTTGCCTGGCGGTCGGCCGAGGCCTGGCAGGCGTTCGTTGGCCGCGGCGAGAAAGCCGACCATTTCGTCGATGGTCTCGGTCTTCATGCGCAGGGCGATGGCGATTGCCCCCTGTTCGAGGTCCGGCACCTGGCCGTCGAGAAGCGCGGCATAGAGCTGTTGGGCCTCTGTGCGGGACATGTCGCGTGCGCCGGCTGCGCCGCGTCCAATCTCCCTGATGACCGCCGCCAGATCCACGGGATCCATACGCTCCATGCTCTCTATCCCTTCCGTACTCGCCATGCGTCCTCCGCTAGCCCTTCAGGCCACCGGCTCGACAGCCGCATGCTGCGCCTGACTGGCGACCATCTGCCGCAGTTCGGGCAGACACGATCCGCAGAAGGTACCGCATTTCCGCTTTTCCTGCAGTACTGCCAGCGTAGCACCGCCTTCGAGGTCGGCCTTGATCTGGGCTTCGCTGATGTCCGCGCAGTTGCAGACGATGCGGCTGCGCTGCGGCAGCTTGCCCGGCCGCTTGCCGATCGGTGCGAGCGCCCAGCGGATCAGCGCCGGGTCGAGCGCTGCGTCGCCGCCGTCGTTCCCGTCGCGTCCTTCGACCTCCGCAGCCATGACTTCCTTGAGCCACGACTGGGCCTGGGTTTCGCCGGCGAGGCGAATGCCGATCAGTTTGCCGCCCGGCGCGAGTGCGCGCTTGCTGATTTGCCGGTGCGGATCGGCGTAGACGATCGCCGCCGCATCGTCGGCGGCAAGGCCGAACAGCGCGTCGATCTCGCGCAGGCGGGATTCGGGCAGTGCTTCGCCGTGCGCGGCACGGAACACCACCAGCGCTTCGCTGCGACCGTAGAGTCCGACGCTGGCAAAGGCGAAGTCGGGGAGCAGGCTGCGCGCCCTGGCGAGCAGGGAAAGCGCCGCCAGTTCGCCGCTTGCCGCCGCCTTGCGCAGAATCACCAGCTGCCACGGCAGTTCGGCCCGGTCGACGGCGACGGCGGCGTGTTTGAGCTCGGGTTGCTGAGAGAACGGGTCGCAGGCGGAGAGGGTCAGGGCGTTGACGCCGGCGCTGTTCATGAACTGGCTGCCCCAGTGCATCGGCAGCCAGGCGCGTCCGCGCACCAGGCCGTCGTCGGCTTTGACGCGCACATGTACCTGGCCGCGGCCATTGCCGACGCGCACCACATCGCCGCTGGCGAGGCCGCGCAGGCGCAGGTCGGCGGGGTGCATCGAGAGCAGCGGTTCGTCGTCGAGATTGAATAGCCGGGCGACGGTGCCGGTGCGGCTCATGCCGTGCCATTGGTCACGCAGGCGGCCGGAGAGCAGGCTGATCGGGTGCTTGTTGTCGGTGCCTTCGGCGGTCGGGCGGTGCGCGACGGTGACAAAGCGGGCGCGACCGGAGGCTGTCGGGAAAATGCCGTCGGCGTAGAGGCGCTGGCGACCGCTGCGCGCCCCAGTGGGGAATGGCCACTGCTGCGGTCCGCTGGCATCGAGTAGCGCATAGCTCAGGCCGGTGATGTCCAGATCACGGCCGCGCGTGCTCTCGCGATGCTCGTTGAAGATGGCCTCGGGCTTGTCGTAGGGAAAGAGCTGTCTGGTCAGCGGTTGTTCGAGGCGGGCACCGAGTCGGCGCGCAAAGTCGACGGCGATTTCCCAGTCGGGCCGCGCTTCACCCGGGCCAGGCACCGCTGCCGTGATATGCGTGATGCAGCGCTCGGAGTTGGTGACCGTGCCTTCCTTTTCTCCCCAGGTGGTCGCCGGCAGCATCAGGTCGGCGTAGGCGGCGGTGTCGGTATTGGCAAAGGCCTCCTGGAGGACGACGAAGTCAGCGGCCTGCAGTGCGGCGCGTACTTCAGCCTGATCGGGAAGCGATTGCGCCGGGTTGGTGCACGCGATCCATACCGCCTTGATCTCACCGCGCTTGAGTGCAGAGAAGAGTTCGACGGCGGCTTTCCCGGGCTGTGCGGGTACCGACGGTAGGCCCCACAGACGCGCGACTTCGGCGCGATGTTCGGGGTTGGCGAGGTCGCGGTGTGCGGAAAGGAGGTTGGCAAGACCGCCGACTTCGCGGCCACCCATGGCGTTCGGCTGGCCGGTCAGCGAGAAGGGGCCGGCACCCGGGCGACCAATCTGGCCGCTGGCCAGATGCAGGTGGATCAGCGCGGCGTTGTTGTGCGTGCCGTGTGAGGATTGGTTGAGGCCCTGGCAGTACAGCGACAGCGCCGCCGCCGACCGGCCGAACCAGCGCGCCGCCTGGATGATCTCGGCCTCGGCGAGGGCGCAGATTTCGGCCGCAACCGCCGGTGGAAAGGCGGCGACCGTTTCCTCCAGCGCGGCGAAGCCCTCGGTGTGCGCGGCGATGTAGTCGCGGTCCACCAGGTCCTCGGCGAGCAGCACATGCAGCAGGCCGTTGTAGAGGGCGATGTCGGTGCCCGGCTTGAGGGGCAGATGCAGGTCGGCGATGGCGGCGGTTTCGCTGCGTCGTGGATCGATGACGATGATGCGCAGATCGGGATTGGCGGCGCGCGCATCTTCGATGCGGCGGAAGACGATCGGATGCGCGACCGCCGGGTTGGCGCCGGCAATCAGCAGGCAGTCGGTGGCGGCGATGTCCTCGTAGCAGCACGGCGGCGCGTCGGCGCCGAGCGTCTGCTTGTAGCCGGCGACTGCCGACGACATGCACAGCCGCGAGTTGGTGTCGACGTTATTGGTGCCGATCAGGCCCTTGGCCAGCTTGTTGAAGACGTAGTAGTCCTCGGTGAGCAGCTGCCCGGAAATATAGAAGGCGACGCTGTCCGGGCCGTGCGCGCTGATGATCCCGGCGAAGCGATCCGCGGCATGGTCGAGCGCTTCGTCCCAGGTGACGCGCTGGCGGGGCCGCTCGCGGCTTCGACGCAGCTCGGGATACCGCAGGCGATAGTCGGCGCGCGCCGTGAGGTGCAGCGAGGCACCCTTGGTGCACAGGCGGCCAAGGTTGGCCGGGTGCTCGGGGTCGCCGCGTACGCCAACGATGCGCTCGTTCTCGGTCTCGATCAGCAGCCCGCAGCCGACGCCGCAGTAACAACAGGTGGATTTGACTTGCTTGTGCATGGTTTTCTTGCTCCTGCTCATGCACAGCAAAAGCCGTGCCATGCT
>LBIU01000006.1 GCA_000987445.1 Candidatus Accumulibacter adiacens
GATCCGCAAGAAACACCATGTTTCACCACGAGGAAAGCCCATGAAAACGATTCGTAGAGCGAGGTTCTGCGCACTCGCTGTGGCTGTACTGTTCGGCCTTGGCGCTTGTGCGGACATGGTGGCGCTGGACAAGGGTAGCAGCATCGACGCCGGTGCCGGCGCCATCGGCGTCGCCAATCTTCCGGACGGCAGCAGCGTCGGAACCGTCGGCGGTGCCCCCGTCGGCGGCGTGATTGGCCACGACGTCGGCAAGAAGTGATGCGCAGCGCGTTAGCCTCGCCTCTCCGGCAGATGCCTCGCGCCCGCTCGTTGCTCTGATCCTGCAGCCAACGCGACCCTCTTGGTCGCCGTCGCTGCGGGCCAATCGATTTACCAGAACTCACAGGAGGAATGAGAAATGAAACTCGGCGGATCAATCAGCGCAGTCTTGCTCGTCAGCGGGCTGCTCCTGGCATTATCCGGTTGCCAGAAGCACGAAGAGGAAGGCCCGGCAGAGCAGGCAGGAAAGGAAATCGACAAGATGGTCGCGAAGGCTGGACAGCAGGTCGAGAAAGCCGGTGAGGAGGTCGACAAAATGGTGGAGAAGGCTGGACAGCAGGTGGAGAAAGCCGGTGCGGCCCTCCAGGACGCTGCCAAGGACGACAGGAAGTAGGATGCCGCCAACGCGCCCGACCGGTCTTCGCACCAGCGAAGGCACAGCAAGGTCTCTCTTCCGGGTTGGCGTGAGGGCTGGGCGGCCGAGGTTCAGCAGCGCCCATTGCACACGAAACGATCGCGATCCCTCGCGGCCCTGGCCATGAACGATGCGCCGCCATTGGTGCGTCTTGTCGACGACGATGCCGCCGGTTCTCGATCGCTCGAGGCCACGCCGAATGCCCTGATTCCGATCCTCGCCGCGGCGAGCGACACGGAAACCCAGGACGCGCTGCGCAACAGCGAGGCGCGCTTCCGCGCCATGAGCGATGCCTCGCCCCTGGGCATTTTCGTCTCCGACGCACAGGGTCGTTGCGACTACAGCAATGCCGCGTATCAGAGGATTTCAGGGCGCAGCTTCGCGCAGACGCTGGGCACGAACTGGAGCGCTGCGATCCACCCGGAAGATCGCCAGCGGGTTCTTGCCGCGTGGCACGCCGCCGCGCGCGCTCGGGAGCCCTTCCACTCGGAGGCCCGCTTCCTGCGCGAAGACGGGAGCGTCGTCTGGACGCGCCTGAACGCGGCCCCCCTGAGTGTCGGAGGGACGCTGCAGGCGCACGTGCAGACGGTCGAAGACATCAGTGAGCGCAAGTCGCTGGAATTCGTGTTGCGCGCGGCGGAAGAGGCCTTGTTCGAGGAAAAGGAGCGCGCGCAGGTCACGCTCGATTCCATTGGTGACGCGGTGCTGACCACCGACCTTCTGGGCAACGTAAGCTACCTGAATCTGGTGGCCGAAGCGATGACCGGATGGTCTCGCGAGGAGGCGCTGGGCCGGCCACTTGCCGAGGTGTTCACGATCATCGACGGCACGACACGCCAGGCCGCTGCGAATCCGGCCCAACGCGCCATCGAGGAGGACAGGAGCGTCGGACTGATCGCCGATTGTGTACTGGTGCGCCGCGATGGGGTCGAGTCCGCCATCGAGGATTCCGCCGCGCCCATCCACAACCGCTACGGTCAGGTTACCGGCGCGGTGATCGTCTTCCACGACGTCAGCCAGTCACGGGCCATAACGCTCAAGATGGCTCACCTGGCCCAGCACGACGTTCTCACCGGCTTGCCCAATCGCTTTCTGATGACGGAACGTCTTTCGCAGGCCATCGGTCTGGCCCGGCGCCACGGCAGGCAGGTCGCACTGCTGTTCCTGGACATGGATCGTTTCAAGCACATCAACGATTCGCTGGGGCACGTGGTGGGCGACGAATTGCTGCAGTCGGTTGCCGGCCGGCTGGTGGCCTGCGTGCGCGCCAGCGACACGGTATGTCGTTACGGCGGTGACGAGTTCGTGATCCTCCTGGCGGACATCGACAAGCCGCAGGATGCGGCCCATGTTGCCGAGAAGTTGCACCAGGCGTCCGCCGTGCCGCACCTCGTCGGCGGGCACGAACTCCATGTGAGCTTGAGTATCGGCATCAGCGTCTATCCGGATGACGGCAGCGACACGAATTCGCTGATGGGCAACGCAGACACCGCGATGTATCACGCGAAGGCGAGTGGGCGCAACGTCTATCGCTTCTTCACGGCCGACATGAACGCCCGGGCAGTGCGCCGCCTGTTGGTGGAAGGCAGCCTGCGCCGCGCCCTGAAGCAGGACGAGTTCGTCCTCCATTACCAGCCACAGATAGATCTCGTCTCAGGCGCCATGACTGGTGCCGAGGCGCTCATCCGCTGGCGGGATCCCGATTTTGGACTGGTCTACCCGGGGGAGTTCATCGGCATTGCCGAAGAGTGCGGCCTCATCGTGCCGATTGGCCGCTGGGTACTGCGCGAGGCATGCCGGCAGGTCCAGGCGTGGCTGGATGCGGGCCTGCAGGCGGTGCCGGTGGCGGTCAATATTTCTGCGGTCGAGTTCAGACAACGGGATTTGCTTGACGGCGTTGCCCTGATCCTGGAGGAGACCGGTCTGGCTTCCCGCTATCTCGAGCTGGAGCTGACGGAGAGTGTTCTCATGGACAACGCCGAGTCCTCGGTCGCGGTGCTTGAAGCGCTAAAGGCGATGGGCGTGAGTCTGGCCGTCGACGACTTCGGTACCGGCTATTCGAGTCTCAGCTATCTGAAGCGCTTCCCGATTGGAACCCTGAAAATCGACCGGTCCTTCGTGCGCGACATTGCCACCGACGCCGATGACGCGACCATTGTCAGTGCCGTGATCGGCATGGGGAGAAACCTCAAGCAGCGGGTGATTGCCGAGGGCGTGGAAACGTCCGCACAGCTCGCCTTCCTGCGCACGCATCAATGCGACGAGGGACAAGGCTTTGAACTGAGTCACCCCTTGTCGGCGCATGACTTCGCGCGCTTGCTGCTCGGCCGAAAGGACTTGCAGCCACGGGATCTGTCGGCCAGAGGGGATCAAGGCCCGGGGTCACCCCGCGCCCACTGACGACGCCGTGTCCTGGATCGAAGTCCGCACCCTGTCACCGGCGCGGATTGCGGAAGCGCCGGCGAACGCCCTGACCCTTTATCGAAGCCCAAGAAACGACAAGACGAAGAGGACGATGACGACTAGACCGACGAGATAGATGATGCTGTTCATGGCTTTCCTCCGGAATGGGTGAAGTGACCGAAGCGCGCGAATAGGGCGACTCGAACTCACCGCTTGCCAAGCTACTCGTATTGCTCCAAACGCTCTGTACGTTGGCGTACACAGGAATGCATACCGTTCGCGACGGCGCCGAGCATTGCCCCGCTCGCCCAACGTATTTTGCCGAAGGAGGTGCTGCTCGCCGCAGTAAGTCTCAGCCCGGGTTTTATGTGTGCTGACGAACAGACGGCGGGCGATTATTCGCCCTATCATGGCACTCATTCGGATATGGCCAGGAGGACTGTCAGCGGCGATGTTGCGCAACGCTCCTCCTGCTTTTACATCAGGGTCGCGGCCCATCAATCGGAGTTCCAGCATGAACAACAAATTCCTCCTCCACGGCCTGGTGATCGCTGCGATGGGCTTTGGGTCAGTCGTGAGCGATGCCAGGGCGGATGACGTACCCATTGTCCACCAGGCGGGCGGTTTGTCCTATGTATCGGGCGGGGTGGGCGACGAGTCGCTGCAGCGGCTAAGGGAACAGCTCAGTGCGTTCAATCTGAAGCTGGTTTTCGCCATGACGTCCGGGGCATTTCTGAGCAACGCGCGGGTCGTCATCGCTGACGAGAAGGGAAAGACGCTTCTGGAAGCGATCTCCGATGGACCGTGGTTCCTGGCGAAGCTGCCGGTGGGCAATTATCGGGTGGTCGCCAGTTACGCCGGCAAGGCGATCGAGCGCTCCGTTGCCGTCGGGGCAACAGCGCTCAATACGGTCGATTTCCGCTGGGAGCAGGAATAAGGGCGCCGGCACGGTCGCTGCGCGCGACCCTGGTTGTGGTGTAGAAGCGCGTCGAGCTCGTGGGCAGCATTCAGGAGACCTACGGCACGAGCAGCGAAGAGGCCGGGGAGCAGATCAAGCGCTTTGAAGAGCGCAACAAGGACTAGCGGACCATAGAAGCAAGGCCGCAAGGTCCGGGAACGGGCGTGGTGATGCTTCAGCGACTGTTGGGCCCCGTCGCTGGATTCCGGAAATGGTGAGGCCCGACAGCAGCAGATTCAGGAGGCAATCATGTCTTTACTACTATCGACCGCACTTGGACTCATCGCGGGACTCATCGTCAGCAGGGTCGCCGGCCGAATCGGCCAGGGCGCGGTCATGGACATCGTTCTCGGGGTTGTCGGCGCGGGCATCGGCGGTTGGCTCTTCAATACCTTCGGATTGGCCGCTGTGGGTGGATTCAGCATCTACAGCCTGTTGGCGGCCGTCGTCGGTGCAAGTGCGCTACTGCTGGTGTATTACGCGCTGGTGCGCGGTATTCGGGAAGCACTGTTCAACCTCGATCTCGATCTCGATAATCAATCATGAACAGGATTGGCAAGTGCCTTTCCGTTCGGTGCTATTCACCGCTTGCCTGACCGCCTTCATGCCAGATCTTTACTCGCTTTTCAACCACAAGGAAGCACTGTCATGTCAAAGAGAGACGATTACATCGAGAAAATCAAACTCCAACTCGATGAGGCGAATACAAAGATGAACGAGCTGGAAGCCAAAGCGAAAGAAGCAAAGGCTGATGCACGTGAGAAATACGCGGAGGAAATGGGGAAACTGCGCCAGCAGTCGCAACTGGCGGTCAGCAAGCTCGAAGAGCTGAAAGCTGCCGGCGAAGACTCATGGGACGCCATGGTCGCGGAGATGGAAAAGATTCGCAACGCCTTCGTTCATTCCTTCAAGTACTTCAAGTCGCAGCTCTAGAAGCCTGTCGGACTTGACGCCGGCTAGCCGGCGCGTTTCACCCTACGCAAGAAAAAAGCCGGACTTCCCTGATTTTCCGGATTTTCCGAGGGGTTTTTTCCTCGTTTTCCCGACTGTGGACGCCATACGGTCAGGCGCTTAGAATTCCCCGCCATGCAAACCAGCGTCCACTCGCTGGTGACCTTCTTCAAAACGCGCAGCGAGAAGCGGCGAAGGCCCAAAGAACGGCATTGCCCAAGAAGAAAGCCCCGCAAGCGGGGCTTTTTCATTGATCAACACTGTAGTCTGTCCTGCTTAGGCGTCTTTCTTCGAAAGAGAGGCTGCCGAGCTGGCGAGTCGGGCGCCTGCGTCACCGGCCAACTTGGCGTTGGCGGCAGTCATGTCGGTAATCTGCTGCGCAAAGCCCTTGAACTGTTCGAAGCCCTTGAGCCAGCCCGCGCTCGGGTTTGCACCCTCGCCGTGCGGAGAGAAGTAGGAACTGACGAGATTGCTCACCTCTTTCTGCGTTTCGGCGGCTATTTCCTGAACGCCCTTGAGGTATTCGGTGGCGTTGATGCTCGCCGTATCGGCCGCACCGGCCAGTAGCTTCGACGGATTCTTCAATTCCTTGCTCTGGCTCAATGAGCCGACGGCGGCGGTACCGCCCTCCAATGCAGCGCGAGTCGCATTCAGGTTCAGGGTGGCCAAACGTTCAAGGTTGGAAAATGCCAGCTTCGACAAGGTCATGAAGGCATTGGTATTGATTTCGGCGGTGTCGGTCAGGTTGGTGCTGGTAGGTAGCATGTGTTACTCCTTTTGGGACTCAAGACAGGAATTCAGCGGTACGGGCATGCCAATCCGGAACAGTGATTCAGACCACCACGA
>LBIU01000398.1 GCA_000987445.1 Candidatus Accumulibacter adiacens
TTGTGGTCTGGACTATACCTTCCCGTTACAGGCTGGCCGTCTAGTCTCTACACCTTCCCCCGCGCTACAGACGGGGGCTTGGCTCGGTATTGGCGTCGCCCGCAGGCCCCAGCTTCCACCGAATTTGACCAGTTCTACCCGCCACCAGCGTGCTGCTGACGACGGGCAACCCATGAAACCAGCCACTCATCGGATGATGGCCAGGCTGGTCTCGCTAAGTCCTCTGCTCTAACCAACTGAGCTACAGGCCCGGGACGGAATTCTACAGACTTCCGTGGACTTCCGCTTCGCGGCGGCAGTTTTCGATGCGCTCGGTGGTCGGCGCGATGGCTTCGTCGGGACCGATCGAGCAGCGGATCAAGCCTTCGCGCAAGCCGGCCGCCTCGCGTTCTGCCGGCGGGATTTCGGACGAGGTGCTGTGCCCCGGGGTGTTGAACGGGGTCTTGAAGTAGCCGAGGCTGACGGCCAGGGAGCCGAGCTTGTCGCGCTGCATCAGGGTCATCGGGGGGGTGGGGGCGATGGCGCCCATGCCGGAGGCCATGACCTGCGCCGATTCGCCGTCTTCCGTGCGTTGCAGGGCGCTGGCGGCGTAGTTGTTGGTCGGGTTGAAGTGGCGCGAGTAGAGGAAGCAGCCCTCGGCTTCATGTTCGACCCACTCCTCCATGCGCTCCGGGCTCAGGCGGGGATAGGTCGAGGAGTCGGTGATCGACGGATTGACGTCGCCGAATTCACCGAAGACGAGGTAGTCCCGGACGCGCGACGCGGGACTGAAGGCCATGTCGCTATCCTCCTGATGGTCACGGGAAAGACAGACCCAGCACGCCAGAGGTGGATGGAGAAGTGCCGGCGCTCGCGCCTTCTCGCGCTGGTTGAAATGCTCCTCAGCCGACAAAAGCACTTGACCGCCAGCGGTTTTTGCCCGTCAATGATCGCCGCGGTGCAATTACTGGGCATTTTTCCGGTGCCTGCTGCCACGGCCTGCTTCGCAGGCCCCGAGGCCGCGGCGCCTTCTGAACCCATGGGAAGAAGAACATGTACAGCAATCCACGTTTCCAGATCGCGGTTCTGCCCGGCGACGGCATTGGCCCCGAAGTCGTGCAGGCCTGTCTGGCTGTTCTCGAGGTGCTCTGCGAGCGTCTGGGGGGCATCGCCTTCGACTTCCGGCCGCTCGAAGGGGGCGCTGGACACTATCAAGAAACCGGCGCCGTTTTCTCGGACGATACCCTCGCCGAGTGTCGAAAGGCCGACGCCGTGCTCCTCGGCGCCATGGGTCTGCCGAGGGTCTGCTATCCCGATGGAACCGCAGTCTCGGCCCACTTTGATTTGCGCATGGCGATGGATATTTACGCCGGCCTGCGTCCGGTGCGCGCCTATCCGCGTTTGCCACTGGTGTTGGCCGACAAGCGCGCGGCGGAAATCGATCTGGTGGTGGTTCGCGAACAGAGCGAAGGCCTGCTCTCGTCGCACGGCCGCGGGACGCTCGAAGACGACCGGGTACGGGAGACGATGGTTGTCTCCCGCCACGGCAGTCGCCGGGTGGCCGAGTTTGCTTTCGATCTGGCCGGGCGACGGGCCAAGAGCAGACGGCGGCCGGGCAAGGTGACCTGTGTCGACCAGGCCAACCTGTTGGCCTCGATGGCCCTTTTCCGAAAGGTGTTCCGCGAGGTGGCCGCCGCCCATCCCGAGATCGAGGCCGAATATGCACATGGCGATACGATCGCGGCAAACCTTGTCAATGCGCCCTGGGATTTCGACGTGCTGGTCACCGAGAACGCGCTGGGCAGACTGCTGGCCGATTTTTCGGCGGCACTGGCGGGCAGCCAGAGTCTGGCGCCCAAGGCCGATATCGGCGACCGCTACGCGATCTTTCAACCCGCGCACGGCAGCGCCGCGGAGCGGGCCGGTCAGGGCAGCGCCAACCCGGTTGCCCAGATCCTGGCGGCGGCCCTGATGCTCGACTGGCTGGCCGACCAGCACGCCGAGCCGCGCCTGGCGCATGGCGCACGTATTCTCGAACATGCCGTCGAAAAGGCGATGTCTTCGGTCTGGCCGATCGAGTTCGGCGGTGAGGACGGCACGGCGGCGATTACCCGCGCGGTCATCGCGCACATGCGCGGCTGATCTTCGGCGCGCCCTTCCAGATTTCTGCCGCGAGCGCGGCCAACTTCCGAGCCGCCAATGGCCGGCGGACGGCCTGCTAGAATGGCGGCCGTTTTCCCGAACAAGGACCTTTCTCATGACCTCAGTAGCGAGCAACGCCGGCAAGCAGGTGCTGGAATGCGTCGAACGCCAGACCGGCGAGTCTCCCAAATGTGCGGTGATCTGGCTGCATGGTCTCGGTGCCGACGGGCATGACTTCGAGCCGATCGTCGACGAGTTCGACTTCGATCAGTTGCCGGCGCTGCGCTTCGTCTTCCCGCATGCGCCGATGCGCGCGGTGACCATCAATGGCGGTTTTGTGATGCGCGCCTGGTACGACATCATTTCGCCCGATTTCGCGCCGGGCAGGGAGGAGGCCGAAGGCGTACGGCAGTCGGCGCAGCAGGTCGAAGCGCTGATCGCGCGCGAGAACGAGCGCGGTATCCCTGATGCGCGCATCGTTCTCGCCGGCTTTTCGCAGGGCGG